>JAILBM010000093.1 GCA_024680925.1 Butyrivibrio sp. | reverse complement strand
TATTTTTTTCTCTCAAACACTCTTAAACTCTGCCTGAATACCCATAATTCCATTTGTGAAACAGGCTTTCTTTTAAATACTTTTGAAGCTTCTATTATGCCTAGGTAAGACTGACAAATAAGCCATGATATCTGCTCAGTTGAGATTTGAGTTTCATTTATGCCTAATATTTCATTAATAGCTTTATTTTCTGCAAATTGTCGTTTCATGTGATAATATGCTCTTCTATCATGAAAATGCTTTACATGAACTGTCCCTAACAGTTTTAATTTATACCCATCTTGGATAAGCCTTTTTCCAAGATCCAAATCTTCCCCATACTCTCCATGAAATTTGTATTTATTAAATAAATCTGCTTTAATGCAGCAGGCAACATTATTTAAAGCACTGTTTACTCTGATCTCTTCTGTTGTCATACCTTCCAGGTATTGACAATCCTTATCTTTGTTATAGATTCCTATATATTTTTGATAAGCCCTTGATGCATTTAAATAAAATAAATCACTACATCCGGATGTATCTTCCGCACAGGAAACTGCAGCAAATTCTCTTTCAAGGGGTTCTGTCATTCTGCTTATCCATGAATCATTTTCCGGAACAGCATCCTGAGTCATGAACAGTAAAATATCTGCTTGAGATTTCTCTGCCCCAAGATTTCTAGCATAGGAATGGCTAAAGTTCTCCTTAGCTATACATATAATCTGTAAATCTATACCTTCTATGTTGTTTAAAGAATCTATCGTGTCATCGGTACTCCCTGAATCAACTACTATTACTGAAATTTTTCCTTTGTAATTCTGTTGTTTCAGACTGTTTATCAAATTATTAAGTTGTGTACCAGCATTGAATGTTGGTATTATCACATCAATGCTTTTAGCAGTTTGCGTCATCTACAACATTTCCCGCTTTCCATTCTTTATTGATAGCTAATCTGCATTCCTATTTTGATTTTGACATTGAATCTTTTATTTCATTAAACGTGTGCTTAGGTCCGTATAGAAATAAGCATCTTATTGTCTTATAAATAGGACCTTTTTTATCTCTTCTTTGCTTGTCCAATTCTTCTTCTATTTTTCTTTCATATTTATATGCATATCTTGACATACGCCATAACATTATTTCGTAATAAGGGCTTCTTTTGGCATATTCCCAATATAGTTCTCCGTAATCTGATTCCGGATTTAACCAGGGTTTTTCCGGGCCTGCATAATGTATTATTTTGGGATTTTTCCTAGCTTTCATGTATAAGTTGTATTGCCATACCGGTGCCCTTGAGATTATTTCTTTTATACGCACCCCGGCATAATCAAACATAACATTCCAGCTCATATCTATATATTTGACACTTCCTTCACACAAAACATTTAATATATCCTGATCGAGAAGTTCCCATTCTTTAGATTGTGCTAATTCCAATATCTGCTGTACTGTATATTTTTTTCTAAATTCCTCTAAATTGAAAATAAGTGTTCCTGCCTGAAAATAACTATATGGATCTTTTAATTTAAGTTCCTTATCCATGTATTCTTTTTTGCCCTGCATATATCCGTTATAAAGTCCTGATGTATCTGCATCATATACACCACCTATGAGATATCCTTTCATATCTGTCTCATATAGCCTTGCCGGATCTTCCAGGATTATCATGTCCACATCAAACCATAAAACCTTGTTATAGCTTGGCATCAAATCTTGAAGAATTAATCTATAATAGGTTTCTCTGCTAAAATGCCCTCTGGTAAATAATTGGTATCCCGACAACAATGCTCCCGGATCTGTAATTCTAAGAGATATGTTGGGGGGATCTAATATAATATCTGAAAGTATTTTCATATTTTCCGCTGTTATATCAGAGGAAAGCAGAACTATGTCATAATTGTTATCTGCGGATACCGTATCTTTTATTGATAACAATAAGGTGCTTACATAAGGCACATAATAATCATTACTTGCTATTACTATTGGAACTGCATTTTCTTCAAATACAGGTTCAACCGTCTTATATCCCCGGGTATTTTTAAAAAGTGCTCTTTGCAGTTCACAGGTTTTGATATCTGTTTTTTTCTTTAACTGTTCATAATAAATTCCAAAGAGTCTTTCTCCAAGGTGGTCGCTAACTCTGTATCCCTCTGCAGTATAGTTGCTATAATCTCTTCGTTTTCCATGCTCTTCCAATATGTCAAAAAGCCATTTGCTATAGTCCATAAAAATATCTTTTTTCATAATGAACATGTTGCAAAAATATCCATATGGCAGCTTATAGAAGTAGTTATAGGCTGTATCATAATAATCAGGATATTTTTCCCGAATTATCTCAAGTAAGATATCAACATCTTCCGCATGCATATCCTGTACATCAGAATATTGTTCATAGTTATTTTTTAATTCAAAATACTGTTTCTTGATATTAGCAGGTGTTGTTGTTATAACGTCATATTTATTGATAAGCTCCTGCATTTCATCTTCATTAATGCCCAGTTTCTGTATACTTTTGTCAGTAAGATAATCTATTTCTATATCTTCAAAATTATTTGCAGGAAATTTTCCCTTAGCAAATGACATGTATCTTCTGTAATGGAAAAAGCCATAGTAATCAGCATCAGCATTTTTCCATGCCCAATACTGAGCTGTCAGTTCACAGTAGTTTGGATTCTTAGCTGATATATTGTCCCCTTCATCATCATGAAGCATATTTTCAAATCGTTCACTGCTGATGGCTGCACCAACCTGAATTGGGAATAAAAGCTTATTATGAGGCACGAAGCACTTTTTGTGGTATGAAACAAAAATTTTAATATTGCTCATTATTTCCTTCTTGGTTTAGTGTTTTAGTTGAGGGATTATTGTAGAAAATTATAAAAAACCAGCACATACTAACGAGTAGCTATTCTGCTCGCCAGTATCTGCTGATGTTGTCGTCTATATTTGTTTGTATTTTGGAAGCAATAGAATAAGTGCCTTCAATATTAAGGCACTGACACCATACCCCGTTAAATTCTGCTAATACACTGATGTTCTTCATACTGTTCCCCCTCTTAGAACATATATGTGACATACAAGTGCTATTTACATAATATTTATGTATCATGTTGTATCTCATTGTATATCTTTGATGATACATATTGCATGCAAAAACGTTTGTCCATATATTATATTTTATCATTATGAGAGGCACTGTCAATCAGCAAAAACTTGTATTTGTTGGGTTTTAGATTTTTTTAATAACTCGTACGTGCAAAATCACATTATTTGCGTTATTTCGCATTATGTATCTATTAGATACTTTTATATATACACAAAATGAGCCTAGGTGCTAGGTTCAATATCATTTAGATAGCAAATAGCATAGGAATAGTGTATCATCAAAATCATGATAACTACAAACACGATACAGCCAGTTCTCGGGTTTACGGTCAAAAATTTTATTTTTGAAAAAGGCAAACAGACAGTCGTGGTGGGCTGCCTACTGAAAGGTATTTAGTTGTTTTGTGTTATCGGTAAGCTAATGGTTCCGCCGACTGGCGACGCATAATTCTTTTGAATTT
>JAILBM010000069.1 GCA_024680925.1 Butyrivibrio sp. | reverse complement strand
TATTCATAACAAAATTCAAACATTATAAGCTGAATTTTTGAAATCTGATTGCAATTTATTATTCACCCATTTAATAAACATTCATATTAAGAACAAAAATATATGTTTTTCGTTACCTACAATCAGAAACACGCATCTACTGCGGGTTTTGTGAGAAAGTGATTCAAGGGGCAAATAGGCCCTGCGACGAAGTCGCCTTTAAATGGCCTATTTGCATGACTTTTGGAGCAAAGCGACAAAAAGTCATGTATTTTCGTTACCTACAATCAGAAATACGCATCTACTGCGGGTTTCGTAAGAAAGTGATTCAAGAGGCAAATAGGCCCTGCGACGAAGTCGCCTTCAAATGGCCTATTTGCATGACTTTTGGAGCAAAGCGACAAAAAGTCATATTATTTTTTCAAAAATGTATTTCGTTATATAAAAGAAAAGCGGCTGCTAATCGCAGCCGCCTATATAGCATTTAATTAAGCATATCAAGATTTAATCCTTCACCGGATTCATTCTCTGATATCTTATCATTAAGATTAACTGCTTCTATCTTAACCTCAGAACCGGATCCTGATGCTGCTTTTGCACTTGTTTTAATATTTTCCTCAGTAGTTGAAGACAAATCTGCTCTGTTAGACCTGATAGTCTCACTATAACTGGTGAGTGCATTTAAAATGCTTTCATTATGAGAGCTTGTAGTATCTATGGCTTTTGTAATAACTTCCTCAACACTGGCAAGAAGCTGATCTGTATAGGCTACAGCTGCCTGACGCATTTCATTTGATTCCTCAGTAGCCTTATCCAAAATCCCCTGGGCCTGCTTAGCTGCCTGAGAAACAACCTCATTAGCCTGGGCATAAGCCTGCTGCATAATCTCATGTTCATTTATAAGCTCACTGGTATGTACCGTAGCTTCATCAATAAGTGCCTGAGCCTTTGCTCTGGCATCATTTAAAATTGCCTCTTTATTACTGATGATTTTCTGATATCTCTTGATCTCTTCAGGTGTTTTCGACCTAAGCTCACGCAAAAGCTCATCAATTTCTTCTTTGTTGACTATAATATTTGTTTTAGATAAAGGTGAAGATTTACAGTTATCAATATATGTCTCGATTTCATCGATTAACTGTTCAATTCTGCTACTCATCCTTGATCCCCCTGTTTTTCATGGTTAAAACCATATTTTTCATACACTGCCTTTGCTACAAAATCCGGCACACATGGATAAATATCTCCATTATAGCTTGCTATTTCTCTTACTGTAGAGCTGCTTAGATATGAATATTTAATACTGGTAGTTAAAAAAACAGTATCCACATTGCCATGTGAAAGTTCTTTATTAGTCTGGGCAATTTGAAGTTCATATTCAAAATCTGTGATGGCTCTAAGGCCTCTAACGATAATATGTATATCTTTTGACTTGCAATAGTCAATCGTTAATCCGTCAAAGCTTTCAACAATTACATTATCCAAGTCTTTTGTGGCCTCTATAATCATCTTAACACGTTCATCCTTTGAAAACAATGGACTACTCTTAGCAGAATTATACATTACAAGCACAATAATCTCATCGAACATCTTGGATGCTCTTCTGATAACATCTATATGTCCAAACGTAACCGGATCAAATGAACCAGGATAAACACCTATTTTCATAATAACTTATGCCTCTCTGCTAATAAACACATGTTTATTAGTCTTGTATAACTTTTCCCTGTTTATTTTAAAACCTAAGTTTTCTACAAACGAAAAATCTTCATCCAAAGAAGCTTCAAGGATAATCAGGGTATCCTCGGTAACATACTGCATTTTAGAAAGCATTGAAACTGTTTTTTCATAAAAACCGCCTTCATAAGGAGGATCTATAAATATAACATCAACCTCTTTTTCATTGATATTTCTAAGACCCACCAGCACATCCTGTTTTAATAAAATTCCTTTTTCTTCATAATGAGTCTTATGAAGATTAGCAGTTATGCAGCCTACAGCTTCAGTGGCATTTTCAATAAAATAAGCCTTTTTGGCACCTCTTGAAAGAGCCTCAATACCTATTCCTCCACTGCCTGCAAAAACATCAACAAATATACTTCCCGGAACAGAAAGCTGAATAATATTAAAAAGTGTTTCTTTGATTCTGTCCTGAGTAGGTCTTGTATCCTTACCCTCAGGGGTCTTAAGCGGAATACTTCTTGCTTCTCCGGCTATAACTCTCATACTCTTACCTTTGTTCCCTTCGTATCTCTATTACTTATCTTTAAGTGACTGAGTTCAAGCTTTTTCTCATTATGCTCTATGGTCATTTCCTCCATATCATTAAGGAAATAAACATCTCTTAAAGTATCCTTTTTATCAAGTCTCATTCCCCTTACACCAACTGCGGCTTTTTTCTTTTCAGGGATATCTGAGACGTTAAATCTAAGGAAATATCCGTTTTCAGATCTAAGTACAACAGTTTTTTGTTCTTTTAAAACCGTTACATTTATTACTTCATCATCATCGGCAAGCTTGGTGGCCGCAACAGTACGTTTTGCCACATCAAATTCTCCGCCGTCTACCACCTTCATGCTGGCAAGTTTTGTAACAAACATAAGTCTGTACAGATTAACCTCAGACTGGCTTGTGGCAAGAACGATTCTTTCCTTGGCTGTATCAAAATTACTTATATTATCGATAGGAACTCCCTTATCACGCATTTTTCCCTGAGGAAGATCCAGTGCCTTAACAGTGTGAAGCTGTCCTGTATTGGTGAAGAAACAGATTTTTCCTGTATTCTTCATGATAAAGGAATATTTAAATTCATTCTGAATTGTCTCGAGATTTTTTTCATAGGTAGAAGCATCAATGGTCTTAGCATATCCGAACCTGTCCATGATAAATGCCACATCCATTTCTTCAATAGGCTTAGCCTCATAAACTGCTTCTTCTTTATTATCAATCTCTGTTTTTCTTGGTGCAGATATCTGCTTTTTGATCTTAACAAGCTCATCCTGAAGAACCAGAGTCATGGACTCTCTGTCTTCGAGAATATCTTCATAACGATAAATATTGGCTACGGTCTGTTCATGTTCTTTTACAAGAGCATCAAGTTCAAGACCGCTAAGTCTGTACAGTCTCATATCAAGTATAGCATCAGCCTGTCTTTCTGTAAAAAGAAGCTGTGCAGCCATAACAGCTGACTCGCTGGATTTAAACTTAATGCCTTCAGTATTACCGTTTACAAGGCAGTCTTTAGCCATAGCTCTGTCTTTGGAACCACGGATAATCTCAATAACAAGATCAATAACATTGCATGCCTTGATAAGGCCTTCCTGAACTTCCCTTTTATCCTGCTCTTTTTTCAAAAGAGTATTGTATTTTCTCGTTGTGATTTCATATAAGAAATCAACATTGGCTTTAATGATCTGACGAAGTCCCATGGTCTCAGGTCTTCCATGATCAATGGCAAGCATATTTACACCAAAGGTATCTTCAAGTTTTGTCTTTTTATACAAAAGATTGGTAAAGTTCTCTACATTGGTATCCTTTTTAAGTTCAATAACAATACGGATACCTTCTTTTGAAGACTGATTGGAAATATCTACAATATCATTGGTTACCTTTTTTTCTGCAAGATCAGCAACATCTGACATAAACTTACCGATTCCCGCACCTATCATAGTATATGGGATCTCAGTGATAACAAGATTTATGTGACCGCTTTTACCCTTTTCTGTGGATACTTTTCCGCGAAGTCTTACCTTACCGCTTCCGGTTTCATAGATATCTTTAAGCTCATCCTTATTTATAACAATACCACCTGTAGGGAAATCAGGTCCCTTAACGTATTTCATAAGCTGTGAACTGGTAAGCTGATCGTTTTTCATAAATGCAATCTCTGCATCTATTACTTCACCTGCATTGTGAGGAGGCGTGCTTGTAGCCATACCTACAGCAATACCTTCAGATCCGTTAATTAGGAAATTCGGTATCTTTACAGGTAAAACAGAGGGTTCTCTTTCTGTTTCATCAAAGTTTGGAACAAAATCAACCACATCCTTATCAAGATCATCAAGGAAAGTTTCCTGAGTAACTCTTGCAAGTCGTGCCTCTGTATAACGCATGGCTGCAGCGCCGTCACCTTCAATGGTTCCAAAGTTACCATGACCGTCTACCAGTGGAATGCTCTTTTTAAAATCCTGTGCCATAACAACAAGACATTCATAAATTGAGCTGTCACCGTGAGGATGATATTTACCCATGGTATCGCCGACGATACGTGCGCTCTTTCTGTAAGGCCTATCAAACCTGATTCCGAGTTCATACATATCATACAAAGTTCTTCTCTGAACCGGCTTAAGACCATCACGGATATCAGGAAGGGCTCTGGCAATGATAACGCTCATTGCGTAGTCTATAAATGATTTTTGCATTATCTCAGAATACTCTGAGCGAACAATATTATCTTCCACTAAAAATTACCCCTATTTCAAAATTCATATAACAATCTGAATAATCAAATATCCAGTTCAGCATCTGTAGCATGCTGATGAATAAAATCTCTTCTTGGTGGTACATCGGTACCCATCAAAAGCTCTGTCATCTGTGAAGCCATTTTGGCATCGTCTATTTCCACAATCCTCATCATACGATTGGCAGGATCCAGGGTTGTCTCCCAAAGCTGCTGTGGATCCATTTCACCAAGACCTTTGTATCTTTGAAGTGTGAAATTACCCTTATGAGTTTTACGATATTTATCCAGTGCTGCATCATCATAAAGATATTCTTCCTTACCCTTGGATGGCATAACCTTATAAAGAGGCGGCATTGCAATATAAACATGTCCCTGGAAAATAAGCTCCGGCATAAATCTGTAAAACAATGTCAAAAGAAGGGTTGCAATATGTTCACCATCTACATCGGCATCGGCCATAATTACGATTTTGTCATAGCGAAGCTTTGTAATATCAAAATCATTACCATAGCCTTCGGAAAATCCACAACCGAAAGCATTGATCATGGTTTTTATCTCAGCATTGGCAAGAACCTTATCAATACTGGCTTTTTCGACATTTAGAATCTTACCTCTGATTGGCAAAATAGCCTGATACATTCTGTCTCTGGCCATTTTGGCACTACCACCGGCAGAATCACCCTCTACAATAAATATCTCACACTTATCGGCTTCCTTGGAAATACAGTTTGCAAGCTTTCCGTTTGAATCAAAGGAATACTTCTGCTTGGTAAGCATGTTTGTCTTGGCTTTTTCCTCTGTTTTACGGATCTTTGCAGCCTTTTCGGCACATCCTATTATGGATTTAAGGGTTTCTAAGTTTCTGTCAAAATATCTTGTAAGCTCATCACCGGTAATCTTTGATACAACCTTTGTTGCATCCTGATTATCAAGCTTTGTCTTAGTCTGGCCTTCAAATCTTGGATCGGGATGTTTTATGGAAATTACAGCAGTCATACCGTTACGAACATCCGCACCGGTAAAATTAACATCCTTTTCCTTAAGAATATTCAGCTCACGGGCATAGTTATTGATAATATTTGTAAACATGGTTTTAAAGCCGGTAATATGTGTACCGCCTTCAGCATTATAAATATTATTACAAAAACCAAGAACATCTTCATGGAATTCATTAACATACTGGAAAGCAATCTCAACAGAAATGCCCTCGCTCTCACCATGAAAGGAAATCACCTCATGAACAGCTTCCTTTGACTTGTTCATATCCTGAATAAAGCCTGTAATTCCATCAGGCTCATGGAATTCAATGTGCTCCATGTTTTCAGGTCTTTTGTCATCATAAATTATAGTAAGATCAGGATTAAGATATGCTGTCTCGTGAAGACGATTTTTTATCTCATCCTCTTTAAATCTTGTTTTCTCAAAAATAGTATCATCCGGAAGGAAATTAATTGTAGTTCCTGTTTCCTTTGTATTACCAAGAGAAGGTAATAGTCCTGCTACAAGCTCCGTAGTAGGAATACCTCTTTCATAGGTATCTTCATAAATATGACCATCTGTCTTAATACGAATATTAAGTCTTGTAGAAAGCGCATTAACAACCGATGATCCTACACCATGAAGACCACCGCTTGTCTTATATGCATTATTATCAAATTTACCGCCTGCATGAAGCATAGTGAGAACAACTCGTTCTGCTGTAATGCCTTTTGCATGCATTCCCACAGGGATTCCTCTGCCGTTATCTTCAACGGTAGCAGAACCATCCTCTTCCAGAGTCACATGGATATGACTGCAGTATCCTGCAAGGTGCTCGTCGACTGCATTATCAACTATCTCGTAAACAAGATGGTTTAGTCCACGCGTAGATACGCTTCCAATATACATTCCCGGTCTTTTTCTGACTGCCTCAAGGCCCTCAAGGACTGTAATACTGGATGCGCCATACTGATTATTTTCAGACATATTTTAGATGTAACCCCCTAAAACTTTTTATATATATGCAATTCAATGCTATTGAACTGCTTGTAATTTTATTTTTATTAAAGTAATTATTAAACATGTATTTTTCTGGAAGCTGCAATAGCAAGAGCTCCAGGGCCTATATGACAGGCAACACTAAGTGAAAGCGGATCAAGATGCATATCATATCCCGGAAAAGCCTGCTCTACTTCTTTTTTCCATTCTGCTGCTGAGTCTTTGTCAAAAGTATATGCTCCGGCAAGCCATACATCACCTTTGTCCATTCCGCCAAAACGCTCTTCAAAATCCTTCTTCATGGCATTTATCATAATGGTCTTGCCCTGAGAAGAAGTTCTTGCCTTTGCAAAGGCATCCAGCTTTTCGCCCTGAATCTGAAGAACAGGTTTAAGTCTTAAAAGTGTTCCAAGAGCTGCAGCTGCGGGAGTAATACGTCCGCCTTTTTTAAGATAATAAAGAGTGTCAAGCATAATATAAATACTTGACTCAAATTTAACCTCTTCAAGCTTATTCCTGATTTCTTCTCCGTTCATACCTTTTTGAGCCATTTCAAGCGCATCAAGGACAGATTGTCTCTGAGTAACAGAGATTCTCTGATTATCAACGACAAAAACCTTACCTTCATAAAACTGAACGGCAACCATATAAGCACTCTGACAGGAACCTGACAGGCCGCTGCTCATAGGAATATAAACAAGCTGATCAAAATCCTTAAGTATATTATCCCATGTTTTCATAAGAGAATCCGGTGTAGGCTGACTTGTAGAAACACTTGCATCCTCACCTAAAAGCTTATAAAACTCATCCTGCGTAAGATTTATATCCTCAAAATATTCTTTACCGTCAATCATGAAAGGCATTGGAATTACATAAACTCCCAAATCCTTTGCCTGTGCCTGTGTGATTCCGCTGTTACTGTCTGTTACAATTGCTACCTTAGACATTTCTCCTCCAAATAAAAACCAACATTTTTATGGCTTTTGCCACATTTATCAATCTTTAAAAACCACAATAAATGTGGTTTTCTATTTAAATAATTAAAAAATTAATACTTTTATATGATACTTTTAAAGTGTTGTAAAGTCAAATGAATTAACACCATCGGGAAAAACCGCAGGCCTTAGGACTTTATATTTTTCTGATGTAAGATCGGGATCTTCCCTTAATATATCATCAGCATACATGGATGCCTTTTTGAGCATATCACTGTCACTATAAATATCTGCCACTTCAAAGCTAAGATCACCGCTTTGTCTTATTCCGAAGAAATCTCCGGGACCTCTTTGTTTTAAATCTTCCTCGGCAATTTTAAAGCCGTCATTACTATGATTCATGATATCAAGCCTTTGTCTGGCATTTTCCGTATCCGAAGTATTAATAAATATGCAGTAAGACTGAGAACTGCCTCTTCCTACTCTTCCTCTAAGCTGATGAAGCTGGGCAAGTCCGAATCTTTCAGCATTTTCAATCATCATAACAGTAGCATTTGGAACATTTATACCTACCTCAATAACTGTTGTAGAAACCAGGACATCTATATTTCCCTTTGAAAACTCATCCATCAGCTCGTCCTTAACATTTCCCTTCATTTTACCATGAAGCATTTCAACTCTTACACTGCTTCCAAGGGCATTTTGCAATGTTTTGGTATAATCTGTTACGTTTTCAAGACCCTCCATTTCCCCTTCTTCAATCATAGGACAGATAACATAAGCCTGATGCCCTTTGGAAATCTGTTCTGCGATAAACTTGTAGGCTGTAGGCCTGTAATTTGTTCCCACAACACAGTTTTTTATAGGGAGCCTGCCGCCGGGCATTTCATTTAAAATTGATATATGCAGATCTCCGTATAAAATAATTGCCAGAGTTCTAGGTATAGGGGTGGCACTCATAGCCAGTATATGACAGTCCTGCCCCTTCCCTGCCAAAAGACTTCTTTGCCTTACACCAAACCTGTGCTGTTCATCTGTTACAACCAAAGCAAGATTTTTGTAAGAAACCTTCTCCTGCATAAGAGCATTGGTTCCCACAATTAAATTATATTCACCCATAGCTATTTTTTCCTGGGCAAGCTTTTTTTGCTTTGCTGTAAGGGAACCTATGAGCAAAACCGGATTGATTGGAAGGTTGTACTTTTCCTTCATCTCCATGAAACCGTCATAATGCTGACACGCAAGCACTTCCGTCGGCGCCATAATTGCACCCTGATAGCCGTTGGCAGCTGTCATTAAAAGAGAAAGAAATGCAAGTATGGTTTTACCTGAACCCACATCTCCCTGTATCAGCCTGTTCATAACATGACTTCCTGCCATATCATTTTTTATCTCATCCCAGATTTTGAGCTGGGTTAATGTAAGCTTATAGGGAAGAGAATCCAAAAGCCTTGGTATATCGGCAGTTTCAATCATTTTATGAGTGTTTATGGATTCATCTGCCTGATTTTTAAGCTGTCTCACCTTAAGGATAAAAAAGAAAAACTCTTCAAAGGCCAGTCTGTCATGGGCCTTAAGCAGTTTATCCTTAGATGCGGGAAAATGAATATTTCTAACAGCTTCACTATGGGAAACAAAGCCTTCGCTCTTAATGATATCCTCCGGAAGAGAATCTAAAAGCCCTGCCGAAAGCATAAGAGCCTGTTTCATTACTTTTATGACCATATTATTGGTAAGGCCCTTAACAAGGGGATACCTGGGCTGCATGGAGCCGCTTATGGCAGCATATTCATCATCCTTAAAAATCTGAGCCTGTTCCATGACAAGGGTGCTTGCCTTTTGCTGAAGCATACCTCTGAAAATATAGTATTTACCTGCACGCAAAGAACTCCTCAGATAAGGCATATTGAAATATGTAAACTTTATCTGCCCTGTAATATCACTTGCACTAAAATTTAAAATGGAAAGATTTCGAACGTGTCTGTTGGTAATACTACCCGTAATGACACATCTTACCGTAACGATTTCACCAATCCTGGCATCACAAACTCTTACAATATCAGAATATTCATCATAAGCCCTTGGATAATAATGAATCAGATCCCCGACATTTTTAATATTGCACTTAGTAAAAAGAGCGGCGGTTTTATCACCAACGCCCTTTAAATTTACAACAGACTCATAAAGCGCCTGTTCATTCATATTTTTGTCCCCCGACAAATAAATTAGTAATTTTTAATCAAAAAGCTTTATAAGATCAGCTCTGACCTTAAGCATATCATCCAAAAGCCCGGTATAATCCATGTCATCCCCGGCTCTTAAATGTTCCGTCAGTTCTGATATTTTATCATAAAGTGGTGTAATGGACAAATTCATTACAACTCCCTTCAAGGCATGAATAATATCAAAAGCCTCCTCATAATTACGATTATTAACCGCCTCAACCAGTTTATCGTATTTAGGATCTGTTCCGATTGTACGAACCAGCTCAAGGTACAGATCTTCTTTACCTGCACACCTTGCAAGACCTGTATCAACGTCTGCGCCAAATTCTCTTAAAGAAGCTATCGTCAGCATTTTTTGTCTCCTTTAAAAATTTCTCAAATTCATCTGCTGCAACCGGTTTAGAGAAATAGTAACCCTGAACCATGTGACATCCCATCTCAATAAGCTTATCCAGTTGTTCTTTGGTTTCTACACCCTCAGCCACAACAGGAACATCCAAAAGCCTTGCTATATCCATGACAATTTCAACCATTCTAAGGTTTTTTTCATCCTCCAGCATAGTTTTTACAAATTGCATATCCAGCTTTAAAATATCAATAGGAAGGGATGAGAGCATATTAAGAGCTGAATATCCCGTTCCAAAATCATCCATTTCAATTATGAATCCGGCTTGCCTAAAGCCTTCCACAACTCTTATAAGCTGCTTTGCATTATCCGCATAGGCAGACTCCGTAATCTCAATATGGAAATCTTTAATATCCAGTCCGTTATCCTTAATAATCTTAATAAGTTTTTTCTCAATATCCGGATCATAAATATCAATTCTCGAAACATTCACCGACACTGAAATATTGGTTTTAAAAGCTTTCTTCCATTTTTTAAGCTGTCTTGCGGTTTCCTTCCAGATATAATTATCCACAAGCTGTATTAATCCATTTTCTTCAAAAAGAGAGATAAATGCTCCAGGAGAAACCAGCCCAAAGTCCGGATGATTCCACCTTACAAGAGCTTCTGCTCCCTTTAATACAGGTTCTCCTTCGTACACTTCATACTTAGGCTGATAAAAAGCTACGAACTGCTTTTTTTCTAATCCATCATGCATATCATGTATAAGTCTCTCGTTAAAAAATGTCTTTTGTTTAAGGTCTTCATCAAAATAGGCAAGTCTCTTTTGGAATTTGCCGCGAATAGTATTGCAGGCAAGCTTTGCCCTGTCACAAAGCTGTTCTATATTTTTTATATCACTTGTTTTCTCGCAGACACCGATTCTTATATGAATATTATTACCCTTATATACATCAAGAAGTTCTTTCTGAATGGTATTTTCCAGATCATTATAGTCATCCAGATGATTAACATAAAGGAAGAATATATCTGCCTCTCCTCTTCCTGCAAGGCCCTCGAGCTTTGCAGCATAATCCTTTAAGATCTGAGCAAGCTTTTTAAGGACATCATCTCCGAAATTCCTTCCGTAAATCTCGTTTATCAGATGGAAATGATCTATATCAAAAACCAGGGCATCCATTTTGCTATCAGGCTTAAACTTATTCATTATATGAGCATATTCATAAAAGAAGGTCTTGCTATAAAGTCCTGTGAGTTCATCCCTTTCGGCAGATTTAATAATAAGCCTGTCTTCAGAAAGCTCTATAAGTCTCTTTACCCTTGTGATGATTATCTCCGGCATATCATAGGGCTTGGTTATAAAATCCGATGCTCCCAGCTTAAGACTTTCTACCTCAGCTTCTTTTTCTGAGGTAAGCACGATAATAGGTATTTTCTTGAGCATACTATCGGCTTTCATAAGCTTTATGACTTCAAACCCGTTTAATTTAGGCATCTTAAGATCAAGAAGAACAAGAGAAATAGTTTTCTTATTTTCCTTCAGAATATTCATGGCCACTTCGCCATCTTCGGCAAAGTAAAGATTGTATTCCTCCTCCAAAACGCCTCCGAGAATCTCCCTATTTACAAATTCATCATCTACAATAAGGATAAATCTCTTCATTTTTTCGTCATAGTTAAATTTCTGATCCATTACTGCCTTCTTTCAAAAATTTTTAGTACTCAAATTACAGATATTTCGCAAGTGTCTTTTTCAAAAGATCTATATCTATAGGTTTAGCAATATGTCCATTCATTCCTGCATCAAGACATTTTTTTACATCTTCAGCAAACGCATCTGCAGTCATGGCAATGATTGGGATTGTTCCGGCATCCTCTCGTTCAAGGCCCCTTATTGCTCTTGTAGCTTCAAAACCATTCATATTCGGCATTCTAAGATCCATAAGTATGACCTTATATTCGCCGGGCTTTGACTTTTCAAACATATCAAGAGCCAGTTGTCCGTCTTCTGCATGTTCAATTACGGCTCCGCTTTCCTCCAAAAGTGTTGTAGCAACCATGGCATTTACATACTGATCCTCAGCCAGAAGTATTTTCAGGCCAGTAAGATCAATTTGCCTGTTATCCTTTTCCGGTGAAACTTCCTGCTTATTTTTACCTTCTTCCGTATAAGGATAAAATTCATGATATATAGTTGATTTAAATAAAGGCTTTGAAATAAATCCGTTAACTCCGGCTTCTCTTGCCTCATCTTCAATATCAATCCAATCATAGGCAGATATGATGCTGATAGGGACCTTATCTCCTATAAGGTGTCTTATACGTCTTGTGGTTTCAATTCCATCAATGTCATCCATCTTATAGTCAATAAGCACGGCAAAAAAGTCTTCACCCTCCCTATGGGCTTTATCAATAATTTCAATAGCTTTATGACCATCGGTACAGTACATTGGATTTGTTCCAAGCTCTTTAAGTGTTATCATTGCGCTCTCACACAAATCCTTATTATCGTCTACCACAAGTATCTTCCAGTTAGGAAGAATCATATCCTTTTCATGAACAGTTTCCTTCTTAAGATCCAAAGTTACATGGAAGGTAGTACCCTTTCCCTGTTCCGATTCCACTTCGATCTCACCGCCCATGGCATCTACTATATATTTTGTGATTGTCATTCCAAGGCCTGTACCCTGAATCTTATGTACTCTCTTGTTATCCTCTCTCTCAAATGCAGTAAATATCTTTTCCTTAAATTCCTTAGACATTCCTATGCCATTATCGACAACACACAGATGAGTTTTTACATATTCATCGCCCTTTGAAGACTCTTCCTGATTAAGAGAAATTGAGATAGTTCCACCCTCCGGTGTGAATTTCATGGCATTACTAAGGAAATTAAGCAGCACCTGATTAAGGCGTACACTGTCACAGTACACTTCCTCGCAAATAATATTATTTATGAAAATATCAAAATTCTGTTTTTTGTCCTTGAGCTGAGGCCTTATGATATCACACATTGTTTCCATGGTTTCTTTAAGAGATATAGTCTCATAATTCAGGGTAAGCTTACCACTTTCAATTTTGGACATATCAAGGATATCATTTATAAGTCCCAAAAGCTGTTTACCTGAAAGATTTATCTTCTTAAGGCAATCATCCACCTGTGATTTATTATCCAGATGTGATTGCGCAATTGCTGTCATGCCAACAATAGCATTCATCGGAGTCCTTATATCATGACTCATATTGGAAAGGAACTCACTCTTTGCTTTATTAGCCTGGTCGGCTTCTTCTCTGGCTCTTTCCGCTTCCTCTTTAGCCTTTTCCGCATCTTCTCTGGCCTTCATTGCTTCTTCATTTGCTGTTTCTGCTTCAATAAGTGCATTCTCTGCATTTTCTCTGGCAGTAGTTGCTTCCTCTGTGGCAGTTTCCGCCTCTATCATGGCATCCTCAGCCTTGGTTCTTGCAAGATCCAGCTCCTTCATCTGTCTTTGGGAAATCATGAAATAAATCAAAAATACAGCCAGAATACCTGCCCCAAGAACAATTACGGATATGATCATTGCTTTATTTCTTGAATGTCCCATATCACTGATGATCATATCAAGAACCCCATAAGGAACCACAGCCGCAAGGGTCCAATCACTATCAGGAACATTCATGATATATATATTGCGTTTTTCCTTCACATTGGTATCAGGATTGGTAAAAGTAACGGCAAAGGAGTAATCTTCACCTGTTTCAATACTATTTGCTATAGAGCTTAAAATTTCTTCCATAGTACCTTCATCAGCTGTAGAATGATCCTCCAGTCGTTGATAGAAATTTTCGCCATAGGAATCACTGTTATGTACCACATAAGTACCGTCTTTATTAAGTAAATGAAAATAAGCAAGAGTTCCGTCAGCATCAAGATGCAATTTTTTGATAAAAAGAGACATTCTTCTGCAGCACAATATACCCACACTCATTTCCCCATTACTCATGGGATATGAAGCCGGGGCGACCCAAATAATCAATTTTTCGTTGGAATTATCTCCGCTGGTTGAAATAGCAAGATTAGATTCAAGAGAAGACAAAATGTAATCCTTATTATCAAGACTTGTTAATGGATTACCATAAACAGACTCAACATTTCCCGTTCCCGAAATAAGGGCACAGGTTCTAAGGCTCTGAAATTCTGCAGCCTCACATATAGCCTCAGCATAAGCCTTTGCATCATCTTTGCCGGAAATAGCAATCTTTTTTGCAACTTCCGTTTTTAAATACTCAATCTGATTAAATCGAATTTCAGCAATAGAATCATAATGGAATAACTCTTCTTTGGTTATACCCTCAAGATATGTCTGAGCAATAATCTTTACATCTTTGCTGGTCTGCTTATCCATATAATGATTCATGGATAAAAATACGATTATGGAAAGTGCTATTACAAACAGCATTCCACCAATAATTGTATTATTGATTCTCTTCTTCATTCGTCCCCCTCATAATTGACGAATCAAAAATTCATAGTCTGTTTACCGCTTTAATGATTTTCTTGCAAATAAGCTGTCAGTATTGATTTACTATTAAAGTGGCATAAATGAATATTTACTTTAAAAATGTATTTTTTTTAACGTTATATAACACTATTATACATTATTATGATTTTCAATATATTAAATTTGACTAAAAAAAATCAAACCAATGACTTAACCATTGGTTTGATTTATATATAAAATATTTATTTATTCAGCAGAAACTATATAGTAATAAATCGGTTGGCCACCATACTGAAGCTCAATATCGCATCCCGGATATTCTTTGGAAACTCTGTCTTTAAGAGCACTTGCTTCATTCTCAGTAATATCACTACCATAATAAATGCTTATAAGCTCCAGTTCGTCAGACATGATCTTTGTAATAACATCAAAAGTAACATCATCCTTATTCTGACCTACTCCAAGGATACCGTTATCACCGATACCCATGAAATCACCCTGCTTGATCTCCACATCATCTATTACCGTATTTCTTACTGCATAGGTAACTTCACCAGTGTGAACACCACCTATAGCCTCCTTCATAGCTTCAGCATTATCCTCTGCTGAAACATCAGGGATATAATTTATTACTGCAGTAACGCCTTGAGGTACGTTCTTGGTAGGAATAACAATAACATTCTTATCCTCAACAAGAGCTGCAGCCTGATTTGCAGCCAGCACAATATTCTTGTTATTAGGAAGTACAAAAACATTATCCGCATTAACCTTTGCAACAGCATCAAGAATATCTGCTGTACTTGGATTCATAGTCTGTCCGCCTTCGATTACATAGTCAACACCAAGGCCCCTGAATATTTCAGCAAGACCATCTCCGGCACAAACAGTAACAAAGCCTATATCCTTCTTAGGTTCGTCAGAAGTTTCCTCCTGTACCTCATTCATAAGAGGAATATCATCCCCTGCATGATATGTAGGAGTCTGCTCGGCAGCACCATTAACTTCTACCTTTATCTCAGCATAAGAACCATTCTGAAGTTCATGGAAAAGCTTCTCTCTATGCTCCATACGCATATTATCAATTTTCATATTAGAAAGCTGACCATACATAAGAGCTCTCTGAATTGCAAGACCCGGATCATTGGAGTGAACATGCACCTTACAAATTTCATCATCGGCAACCATTACTATACTGTCACCGATAGACTCTAAGAATGACTTAAAATCCTTTTCCTGCTTAACATTAAGAGGCTTGTTCAAAAGTACGATGAATTCTGTACAATAACCAAATTTAATATCAGCTTCTTCCTGATGCTTAGGAACCATTTTCTTGGATACAGGTGTTGCAGAATCCTCTGAAATTGTAAGATCGATTTCTTTACCAAGGAAACCGTCATAAGCACCCTTTAGTACCTGTACAAGTCCCTGACCGCCTGAATCTACCACACCTGCCTGTTTAAGTACAGGAAGCATATCAGGAGTCTTTGACAGAACCTCATCTGCATATTTAATTACTTCATCAAAGAATTTATCTAAATCAGTCTCGCCGGCATCTGCAAGCTCTCTCGCTTTATTGCTGGCTCCCTTGGCTACTGTAAGAATTGTACCTTCCTTAGGCTTCATAACAGCTTTATAAGCTGTTTCCACAGCCTTCTCAAAGCCGTCTGCAATTCTTACCGTATCAAGTTCGTCGTGTTCTCTTACAGACTTTGTAAATCCTCTTAAAAGCTGTGAGAGAATAACACCTGAATTACCTCTGGCTCCGCGAAGAGAACCTGAAGATATACTCTTACATATTGTAACCATGTCTGCATCGGCAGGAAGGCTATCAACCTCTCCGGCAGCAGACATAATTGTCATTGTCATATTAGTTCCGGTGTCGCCGTCAGGAACAGGAAATACATTTAATTCATTTATCCATTCCTTTTTTGCTTCAAGATTTTTGGCTCCTGCCAAAAACATCTTTTTAAGCATAACGGCATCAATAGAGTTGTTGCTCAAAACATAATCCTCCTGAGATTATCAAAACTTTTAGTCGATAACACGAACACCCTCAACAAAAATATTAATTTTGCTGATCTCAAGTCCGGTAAAATCTTCAACTTTATACTTTACATTATCAATAAGATTGTCTGCAACAGCAGAAACGCTAACGCCATAAGAAACAATTACATGGAAATCCAGTGTAAGCTTCTGAGACTGATCAAGAGATACATTGATACCTCTGGTCATACTGTCAAGCTTTAACAGACTTACCAGTCCGTCCTTGACATTAACATTTGCCATACCGACAATACCAAAGCATTCCATTGCAACTGCACCCGCATACTGTGCAATAACTTCCTTATCAATGGAGATGTTACCCATATGTGTGTTCATAGAAGACGCTTTCATATTGTTTCCTCCTTGATGTACAATTACTTTTGTTATTGACATTATTATACATCAAAACATTTAATCGCACATTTTATTATTATAGTAGAATATAGAAAAAAAATAAACACAAATTTTTATATCATAAATTTGAAAAGAGCTTCTAACATATTTTTAATTATTATTAAAATTTTTCTTGCAATTGTTTTTTCTTTCTGCTAAAATACAAAATGTTGCGGACGATAGCAACAGATATTGTATTTATTTTTGTAAAAAATGGCTTATAAGGAGGTGTCAAAATGGCTAAATGTGAAATTTGTGGCAAAGGCGTTCATTTCGGTAACAACGTAAGCCATTCTCATAGAAGATCTAACAGAGTCTGGAATGCAAATATTCAGCATGTTA
>JAILBM010000066.1 GCA_024680925.1 Butyrivibrio sp. | reverse complement strand
CCTGCCTTATTTGAAAAAATAGGTTGGAAATAGACTTCAAATCTATCTTCAGAGATTGCATTCTTAATTGCAAGTTCTATGGCGTTCTGCCTCTTAACACCCTCAACCATCTCATCCGAAAAACAATAATTGCCTTTTTGATTTTCATCATAAGCATGATTCATGGCATATCTGGACAAATCCCCCACCATGGCAACATTACCCCTAATAAGCTCATGAGGAAGTAACATCATAGAAAGCTGTGTCGGCATTATGTCATCACAGGCCTTTCTGAAATGCTTGTAGTTGTTCTTCCATTCACTTATAAATGTATCAATGCCATCAGTAAGCTGTCCTTTTATAAGCAGTATAAAATTGCCGTTTCTATTATAAAAAGCGTATGCCTTTGGATACAATTTGCTGATCCAATTACCTATAACCTTAAGTTCATCCGAAACCTGAGAATAGCTGTAAACACTTTTTGATGCCTCATAGTTATAGATCGTAACAGTTATGATATTAAAGGGAATTTTCTTTTCCCAGAACTCTCCACCTATGCGGTTTAATGCATCACTGTTTAAGAGCCTTGATCTCTTATCTCTGTACAGATCAGGATTTTCCGTTGTCAGGAAAATTATTATGATTGAAAGGATGCTGAAATAACTTGTAACCAGCATATGGTAGAACTGCTTTCTGATTATTATGCCAAATAACAACAGCAGGTTAAAAGAAAGGAGACCGGCTCTCATTCTGGTAGTTAACTTGGACCACTTTCTGATAACCAGAAACAGTGACAAAATAATGTAGAAGTATGTGCTAAAGTAAATCGTTTTATATAGTGAACAGTTATGATACCCGTCCTCAGCTATGGTGTAGATTGCCGATGTCCAGGGCGTAGAAAGAATAAGTACAATTGCGGTAAGCGCAGGAATACCTGATATTATCTTAAATAACCTGTCGCTCTCTTTGTAGCTGGAGGTAGATTCTGCCGTATAGGCAAAAAGTGACCAGCCTCTTATTATAAATCCAAGAAAATATGCATGATTTATGGCATACATCACCCATATAGGAAACTGCATCCATATCTCATTCATTTCACAGGAAATAATATCCGACGTAGTCATCACCAGATTGGCAATCATTACAAGCCAAAAGTAGGTACTCTGCCTTATAGGCAGATTTCTCCGAAAGCCATAGAAAAAAAGAAGTATTATCTGAATCGGAATTGCAGCTATAGCAAAATCATAATTAAAAGGACTTATCCAATTTATCATTATAATTAGTTTCCCTCTGATAATAATCTAATATCAGTCACCATAATTATATAATACTATAAACGCAATTCCGTCTCAAATATTATTTAGTAGCAATTACTGCTATCCAGGGTTTACTCTTGTGATGATTAGTCTTCACCTGAGTAAACCCTGCTTTTTTAAGCGCATCTTCTATTTCCTCGACAGTATGACAGGTCATACCTTGGATGATTTTCTCATACTTCTTGCTGACCTCATCTGTTCCATCAGACTCGTTTACTATCATAAACTGTCCACCTGTCTTTAAAACTCCTGCAACCTGTCCGAAGCATTTTTCAAGTCCCGGCCAGAAATAAATTGTTTCAAAAGCAGTTGCAAGGTCATAAAAATCCTTTTTGAGATCAAGATTAGAGACATCGCCTCTTTTAACCTCGCATCTTCCTGCCTTTATATAATCTTTATTGTACTCTCTTGCTTTTTCTACAGATACCTCAGAATAGTCAATCGCTGTCATATTGGATTCAGGATATTTTTTGAGCAGTTCTCCTGCATTTCTTCCTCCACCACATCCAACTTCGAGAACTTCAACAGGAGCCTGGCATTCAAGATAAGACATTCCCCAATCAGCCATCGTAGCATGTCCACTATTCATTCCATTTACCATCATTCTCCCAAGAAATCCTTCAGGTTTTCTCGTCTGATTCACAAATTTTTTAAACAAACCCATTTCATCAACTCCCTCTTTCAACTAATAAATATTATGCTCATTGCATATTAAATAATAACACTTTGCGTTAGCACTAGCTAACAACTTTTATCAAAAACGGACAGTGCAATTCCTTGCACTGTCCGCTTTACACTTTACATACTTATAACATTCATTGCATTTAATATAGCACTAATTAAAATTATCACAACAAATATCGGACACATATACTTTATCATAAATCTGAATATCTTTTTTCTCCTAAAGGGATGACCATCCTGCTCAACCTCTTCTTCAAGCTTCTCAACTGTCATGTATCTTGTGACAAGTATACAGGTTGCAAATGCTGCAATAGGCATCATTATAGAGTTTGTAAGGAAATCAAAGAAATCCAGAAAATGCATTTTCATTATCGTAATATTTGATAGTGGTCCGTTTCCTAGAGAAGAAAGGCTTCCCAAAATAATCATTATAACTGCCATAATAGTGGTGCCCTTTTTCCTGCTCCACTTAAACTCATCTGAAAATGTTGATACCGCACTCTCTGTAAGAGCAATCGCACTTGTAACAGCAGCAAAAAGAACCAGAGCAAAGAACAATATTCCTATGATCCTTCCAAATCCCATGCTGGCAAATATCTTAGGCATTGTAATGAACATAAGTGACGGTCCGGCATTTAAGGTTTCCTGATTGCCACCTGAAAATGCAAAAACTGCAGGAATGATCATAAGACTTGCCATGATAGCAATTGCTGTATCAAAAACTTCGACCTGCCTTGTTGAATCCTCTATGCTGACTTCTTTTTTTACATATGATCCGAAAGTTATCAGGATTCCCATGGCGATTGAAAGAGAATAAAACATCTGTCCCATGGCGGTAACTACTGTCATTATGGAAAAATTCTCAAAATTTGGAATAAACAGATACTTAACACCATCTAATGCTCCAGGTCTTGTAACCGAATAAACACAAATAATCAAAGCAAGTACGACCAGAATCGGCATCATAAACTTGGATACTCTCTCTATTCCGTTTTTTACACCCATATATATTACAACGAGAACCATTGCAGCAAATACTATAAACCATATCTCTGCTTCAAAACCGTTTGTAATAAAATCGCTAAAAAAGCTATCGCCGGCAATCTCTTTTACATCACTGACAATGTATGAAAAGAGATATTTACATACCCATCCGCCGATTACAGAATAGTAAGGTACTATCAAAATAGGGATTACTGCATTTATCCATCCTCCAAGTTTCATTGCTTTATTGTCGCTAAGCTCATTAAATGCTCCGACAGGGCTCTTCTTGGTATGGCGACCGATTGCTGTCTCAGCCATTATCATGGTATATCCAAAGGTAAGGGCCAAAATGATGTAGACAATAAGGAATATTCCCCCGCCGTACTTAGCACATAGATATGGAAATCTCCATATGTTTCCAAGTCCTACAGATGCTCCTGCCGCAGATAATACAAAGCCTATTTTGCCTGAGAAGCTTCCTCTTTTGCCATCTTTCAATTCACGTTCCTCCGTTCAATAACATTTCTAAAATACGTGCATGCAATCACGCGCAAAGAATAGTATATCAAATAAAAATAACCAAAAAAAGTTAATTTATCAAAAATTTACTTTATATTTTTATTATTCGTATAAATAAATAGTAGTGGTATAATATGTTTAGGGAGAAGAGGTGATAATTATGAGAAGATATATTATTACGATGATC
>JAILBM010000404.1 GCA_024680925.1 Butyrivibrio sp. | reverse complement strand
TTTGCATCTCGTCAAGATCATCAAGGTATTCCATGTTAAGCCTTTCAGTTTCTTCCATTTCTTCTTCAAGCATTTTTGCCTGATCAACTATAGGCATTACATACTCTTCATCATCATGCATTTCACTGCTGCATCTATTAATGGTCTTTTTTTCCGAATAAGATGGTTTCTCATTGGCAAGGTATAAAAGTATATCATTTTTGGTCACGCCCTTTGTAGTTAATAATTCGTAGAGTGTCATATTTTTGTATCCCCCAAGTGATTAAGTTAATTTTGTTAGCAGTTTTCTTTATTATAGTATCACTATAACAAAAAGTAAAATATTCTTTTTGAAAAGCCTTGATAATTCGTATTTATAACAAAAAAGTTATGTATTGCTTTAAATATATAAATAGATATAATATATTTATAATTAAAGATGTTCACAGTGAACATAAATAAGGAGGACCAGATGGGGAAGTGTAAGATAAAGACAGTCATTGTGCCGGCAATTGCTGTATTTATGTCGTTAATTGTATCAAAAGAAGTTCCGGTTTTAGCAGAAGATGTGACGCCTTCTGTAATATATTCAACCATAGAGGAAAGTGAGGTGGAGATAGATCTTTCTGGCATACTTCCGGATGGTTCTGATGCATCAACAAGGAAATGGTACTGTAATGGAGAAAGTATTATTCCAGATGGAGAAAAAATAATAGATACTTCAGAAGGAAAAGATGCAAAGCTTAAACTGATGCAAACAACTACAGTAAATCATATGCAGGATTATAAATGCATAGATGATCTTTCAGAAGATTCACAACAGGTTGCAAGGCTTTATGTAATAAGTAAGGATAATTACACAGTGGCAACGCTTTCTACAAAGGAGATATCTGCTGCAGTTGGAGATGAGATATATGCAAAGGACATAACACTTTATATCGATCAGACTCCGTATCCAAATTTTGCACCGCTACGGTTTTTGATAAATGGAAATGTGGAAGAAAAGATAACAGCTGCTCAGGGAACTAATACCTATGATCTTACAGATATAGCACTTGGAAGAACAGTATCAGTAAGCATAACAGGAATTGCAGATGAAGAAGCTCCTCTTATAACAAGTCTTTATGTACTTGATGATAAGGAAGATGTATATGCGACATCAAAGACAATAGGAGTAAGTGCAACAGATAATGATTCGATACCTGAAAAAGGATATTATTTTGTAAGCTCAGAGTCACTTGCAGAAACACTTATTGAAAAGGTTCTCTCAGGAAGCGATGCAGATTCACTATCAGGGATTACATGGTCAGGTGATTCCACATATGAAGTTACATCAAATGGAACATATACAGTATTTGTAAGAGATACCACAGGAAACATTTCCTATAAATCAATAACTGTTTCAAAGATAAGTTCGACTGTGCCTGTGATTTCATCTGTCACGCTAGGAAAAAAGAAGGGTACTGTGTATATAGACGTTGATGCAACAGATTCTGACGGGCAACCTCTTAAATATAAGCTCAATAATGGAAAGTGGCAGACAAGCAGCAGACTTAAAAAAGTAAAAGAAGGTACTAACAAGATATATGTAAAAAATGAAGCGGGAATAAAGGTTTCTACTACAAAAGATGTTTATCTTAGTCTATATAAGAATGAGGATGAGAGTTTTTCCGGAGAGAGCCTTTATAACTACATACAGGTAACTCCATCGGGATGGACAAGCGGAAGCGTAAGGGTATCACTAAATCTTCCGGATGACATCAAAACAAAGCTTTCTACACTTCCTTATTCTATAAATGGTGGAACATATTCTACAAGCTATGTGACACAGATAAGTGAGAATAACGGGACGGTGCAGTTTAGTGTAAAAGATATCTATGATAATGTTCATACGCTTCCTGTATACACAGTGACCAATATAGACAGACAGATACCTTCTGCACAAGTCACGGTAAACGGAAACACTTTTACGGTAAATATGTCTGATGAGGGAAGTGGAATAGCAAATATCACGGTAAGTGGCGCAGGTGTTGGAGGATACTGTTTAAAGACAAATACCGATGAGTGCATAGGATCTGATTCTGTTACATATGTTGCTCCTTCAGATGGAACATATATTTTCACAGTCACAGATTTTGCAGGAAATACGACAAAAGTATCTGGGACAATGACATATTATAAGGATGAAGAAAACAGGAAAAATGAAGAGGCAGCAAATGCATCAGTTAAAGACAGTAAAGATGATTCATCAGGATCTTTGCAAAAAACGGATGGTTCTGTTCTTGGAACAAAGAAAGAGAGTACGGAAACATCAGAAGATGACAATACTGAAAAGGTATTATCAGATTCTGGTCACAGCATTATAAAACAGCTTCCGGAGGCTGAAACTATAGATGTTGTAATGGCGCATGAAAATCTTGAGGTTCCTGTTCAGATGATAGAAGAGACAGAGCTTGATAATACAAAGAGCAATGAGCTTACCAACCTTCTTTTTGTGATACCGTTTGTATTGTTTGCTGTTGTGACGGCAGTAGTTCTTATAAACGTTGAAACTAAAGATAAAGATGAATAATGCAAAGGCTGACGCAAAGTTTGCGCCAGCCTTTATTAAGGTGCTTTCTAATTTGTAGTTAATTATGACTATGGATTCTTTCTAATGAATCTCCCCAACCGACTTCGTCGGAAGAGATTCATATATTCCATGTCCTTATATTTTACTAATGGTATGGTTCATACCACATTCATTGTCTGAACTAAATTCTATATGTTCATTTTCGTACCAATTTAACAGT
>JAILBM010000021.1 GCA_024680925.1 Butyrivibrio sp. | reverse complement strand
GAATAATCCAAAGCGGGCACCTGTAAAGTGGTCCAGAGTGAATTTTAAATCATGGTCTGTTCCAAGCTTTTCAGGTATACTGTCCATTACACTATAGTAGAAAGAGACAGTATCATCTTTTTCCGGATATGCTATATAACTGTTATCATCGGCAATATCCTTAAGTAAATAACTGTCATAGGTTACTGAGCTGTAAAGCGTGGCATTCGGCGCATCCAGCCTGACACTTTTAATTTCTACGGCACTTTCGTTATCATGCCTTTCACCCCAAATTCCCCCTGTGGCGATTTCACGATTACACATTACAAGATAATATTCGCCATTTCTTTTTGTGAGTCCGATAAAGGCATAATTGCTTTCCAAAAGACATAAACCTGCATAGTCACCTTCATCAAGACCGGAACCATCTATGTTTACGCTGCATTTGCATCCCGGAAAAAGAGTTCTCTGGGTCAGGACATTTCTGGCTTGGACAAGGTTAATACAGAGTTTGTCTGTGGTTATCGAAAATGAATCGTGTGCCGTATCTTTTTTTATCAAATCCAAATCGGGTTCATGATTAAATTGCCAGCAGCCTTTAAAGCCAAAACTTTCAGAAGCTGTATCAAAAAAAGAACCTGAAACAAGCGGATTATATTTATAATCCGGGTGTAAGTCTTCGATATCAAAATTATCAGGGATGATACCAGCAGTTCCAAAAACCGGGAAATTAACCTGTGAAAATGTTTTATCATCCTTTTTTATTAATTCTTTATTCCAGCTCACAGGCATAAGTATAGGAATTCGTCCAACAGCTCCGCTATCCTGAAAAAGAATTGAATACCATTTTCCACTTGGAGTATCAACGATCCCACCTTGTGCAACACCGCTTCCACGAAAGCCTCTGTCATCAGACATAACTGCTTTTCCGATATATGGTCCTTCTGGCTTATCAGCGACAAAACAGCTTTCTGTGCGCTTTCCGGTCGATTTTGGAATATTGATAAGAAAGATGTAGTATTTACCACCAATTTTGTAAAAATGCGAACCTTCATAGCCAAGAGGTGAATTGTCCGAGTCTCTTATAATTATTTTGTTTATTCCGTTATCTTTGGGTTTAAGCTCACAATCGCCTGCTGAATCATTAAAACAGAGTTCTGTGATGTGAATTTCTCTGTTTCCATAAACGATATATATTTTCCCGTCGTCGTCAAAAAGCATAGAATTATCGTGATAAAAACCAGGAATAATACTTTTTTTCCAGGGACCGGTTATTTCTTTTGAAGTATAAAGATAAGTTTTATGAGTATCGTTTGCCACAAAACATACATAGAAAGTTTTGTTGTGATATCTAAGGCTTGCGGCCCACATTCCCTGACCATAAATATTTTCTTTTCCTGAAAGACACTGACCGGAAGTAGAATCGAGCTTGTTATAAACATAAGCAGCGTGTTCCCAGTTAACAAGGTTATGGGAACGCAAGATTTCACATCCCGGCATAAAATACATAGTAGTGCTGACCATATAATAGGTATCACCGACTCTGATGACATCCGGATCAGGATAATCCAGTCTTGTAATAGGATTGATATGATTATTCAACATGATATCTCCAGACTTGTTTGATATATCAAACATTATAATGAAAAGAAATTCATAATAATTACGTTATATTGCTAATTATTTCCCTTTTATTGCTAATATCTGTAAAAAAAATGATAAGAAAACTTTGGGAATTCAAAAAATGAGAATAAATCTCGAATCATGTATAAAAAACTTAATAAATAACACAATAAATCGTATATATTTGCATGAAAATATGAGATAATATATATAGCTTTTTTTAAGGGTACTGTAATTTTATTATCAGTATCATGACTAAAAGGGAGTTCTTGATGAATCAAATTGAACTGGAAAGATATGTCATAGAAAATATCGACAAAGCATGTGAAAAAGGATGGATTAAAGTATATTACCAGCCAATAATTCGAGCCATTACAGGCAAGCTTGCCGGAGTAGAAGCGCTAGCTCGCTGGGATGACCCCGAAGTTGGCTTTTTAATGCCGGATAAATTTATTACGATATTGGAAGACAACAATCTAATTATTAAGCTTGATTGTTTTATATTAAATAAAGTCTGTGAAGATATAAATGACCGTATATCCAATGGTCTGCAGCCGGTGCAGGCATCTATTAATTTTTCTAAACTGGATTTTTTTGCCGGTAATATGCTTTCAGTAATTGAGGAGACCGTAAAAAGAAATAACATCTCAAGAGATCTGATACATATTGAAATTACAGAAACTACAATTGCATCAGATGAAGAGTTTATGAAAAAGACTATTGATGAGTTCAGAGACAGAGGCTATGCGATATGGCTTGACGACTTTGGAAGTGGTTACTCTTCACTTAATGTGTTAAAAGATTATTCAATAGATGTATTGAAACTTGATATGAGATTTTTATCTTCTGATACGAAGAAATCAAGGACAGTTCTCCAATCTATTGTAAATATGGCTAAAGACATAGATATAAGTGTTGTTATAGAAGGAGTTGAAACTGACGAACAGATACGTTTCCTAAAATCTATAGGTGCCGATTTCTTACAGGGTTATTTTTATAGTAAACCTCGTGAAAAATCCACAATGGATCAATTTTTAATGGAAAAAAACATCTCAATAGAGAGAAGAAAATGGCATAAATTTTATGATCTTGCAAGCCATTATGCCAGAGAGTCGCCTGTACCTATAAACATAATAGAGGCAAATAGTGATGGCTTTAAATCTTTATATGTAAATTCAGAATACAGAAGGCAGGCATTTGTTGGTGATGCATCACTGGAATCACTGAATATGCAATGGTTTAGCGATGCCAATCCAATTTACGATAAATTAAAGTTTTTTGCTGAAACTGTCAGTAACTCAACAAAACAGGTAGAAACATTTTATTATTCTAACCGAGGTTTTTATTTTGGATTACAAGTTCAGGAATTGATAAATGAATTTGGCAGTATATTGTATAAGGCGGCACTTATTAACTTTTCTCTTGATAAAGCTACCAATGAAAAAGAGCGGTTAGATGGCAGAATCAGGGAACTTCATAATTTATTTGAGTCTATATTGATTATAGATTTAAAAAAGGATAAGATAACACCTCTTATAGGTGGCTATAGCTATCTGAAGTATTCTGATATATTAGCAACACCTGTAAACATTATCTTAAAACGCTTTGCTGAAAATAAAATAAATCCTTCCGAGCGGCAGTCATATTTGGATTTTATTAATTTACCTAAAACAAGTAAGTGGATGATTGAAAATAATAAATCGTCGGAAGAAAGACTTTTTAGAGTAAAGCAAGATGATGGTTCATATAAATGGTGCTCTATTATATTGATTCCTGTTCCTGATACTAATTCTCAGGAATTCATATATACAATCAGGAAAATTCCTTATTGGGTTGCGGAATCAATAGAAGAAAAAGAAAAACTAGCGGCTAATCATATAGACGAAAAAACAGGAAATAGTGAATTAAAGAAAACACTCTGGGATAATATTGTATCAAGATGTGATCTTAAATTTTTCTGGAAGGACAAGGAGAGAAGATTTTTAGGTGCAAGTCAGGCATTCCTGGATTTTTATGGTTTTAAAAGCGTAGATGAAATCATTGGCAAGACGGATGAAGATATGCATTGGCATGTTGATAATAATCCATACATGGACGATGAGATAGATGTCATCAATCACGGAAAATACGTTTGCAATGCGCCGGGACAGTGCATTGTTAAAGGTGTTGTTCATAATATTGTCTGCTATAAAATGCCTATTTATAGTGATAACCAGATTATAGGTCTGATAGGTTATTTTGAAGATAGCGACGAAGAGATTAATAAAATTAAAAATATAAAAATGCCGTCTCAAATAGATGAACTTACAGGGGTAATGAATGCTAAGTTCTTTGTTTTAACGCATTTGGATTATGAAGAGGAGTATGTAAATAAAAACAGAAACTATGGCATGATTTTGATAGAAAACCTAAATCATAATCGTTTAATCAATACTTTCCATGAAGAGTTTGCTGATAATGTATTAAAAGAAATAGCTGACAAAATCGTAGATGTTGTAGGACAAAAGGCTGCTGCAGCTCATACAAAAGGTCCGTTATTTGTAGTAATGACATATACAGATACTCTTGAAGAGCTTATAAAAATGGAGCAGGAGCTGATAAAATCTGTTGAATCAATTAATGAAGTAGATGGACAAACAATAACCATAAGAATAAAAACAGTCCATAAACTTCGCAACGAAGAAGGCATTAATTCAGAAAATATGTATTCTAAATTGTTGGAGGAATTGATGATATAAAATGAACTTATAGTCAGAGTTTTCGGATGGACAGTTTATGTCCATCCTTTTTTGTGTAGCAATATTTGAGGAGGATTATTCGTATTAATCGAATATAATAATTTTATGATTTTCATTTTATATTTAATGAATTGGAAAATGGCATATGTAGTCCCAGGAAGGTAAAATTTATAGAGATGGTATATGCTGAAAACACTATGATTATGGATGTGTCGGAAAAGAGGGTTATATGAGAATTTACGTTGATGCGTGTGCAAAACACGACGGAAATGGCACAAAAAAGCTGCCATTTAAAAGAATTAATGATGCTGCTGTAATTGCAAAGCCGGGAGATGAAGTGTTGGTGGCTCCGGGGATTTACAGAGAAAATGTAAATCCAATTAATGCAGGAACCGAAGAAAATCCTATCGTTTATAAAAGTGAAAAGCCTTTGGGGGCTGTCATTACCGGAGCAGAGCCTGTTAAATGCTGGGAGAAATACAAGAAAGATGTATGGGTATCCAGAGTAAAAAATGGTATCTTTGGAGATTACAATCCATATACAACATTAGTTTATGGCGACTGGTATTTTGCTGCGCCAAATAAACACACAGGCTGTGTCTGGATAAATGACGAAGCTTTATATGAAGCTTTAAGCATAGAGGAATGTCTTGAGGCAAAAGTATATGAGTGCTCATGGGATCCTGAGAACTCCAAGAGAAAATGGTTTGCTCAGCAGGATGAAGAGAAAAATGAGACTATAATTTATGCCAATTTTGGCGGGCTTGATCCTAATAAAGAAAATGTAGAAATTACTGTAAGACGTGAATGCTTTATGCCAAAAGAAGAAGGAGTAAGCTATATCACAGTCAGTGGTTTTAACATCAATAAAGCTGCTACAACCTGGGCGCCTCCTGCAGCATATCAGGATGGAATGATAAGTCCTCACTGGAGTAAGGGCTGGGTTATAGATGACTGTGATATCTGGGGAAGTAAATGCGCAGGCATCTGCGTTGGTCGTTACTACGACCCTGAAAACAGCAATTTCTATACCACTAAACATGTAAAGAGTCCAACTCAGATGGAAAGAGACTCTGTATGCCGCGGACAATACTATGGCTGGCTTAAAGAAAAAATCGGCGGCCACATCATCAGAAGAAATAACATTCATCACTGTGAACAGGGTGGTATCATAGGCCGTATGGGCGGAGTATTCAGCATTATAGAAGATAACCACATTCATCATATCAACAATATGATGGAACTTGGAGGCGCTGAAATTGCTGGTATCAAAATGCATGCTGCAATCGATGTTACTATGAGAAGAAATCATATCCATCATTGCACAATGGGTATCTGGTGCGACTGGGAAGCTCAGGGCACAAGGATTACTCAGAATCTTCTCCATGACAATCAGCGTCCAGACTTTGCCAAGCAGCTACAGGGCGGCATGACCTGCCAGGATATATTTGTGGAAGTAAGTCATGGCCCGACACTTATTGATAACAACATTCTTTTATCAGATGTTTCTCTGAGAATAGCAACACAGGGCGTAGCTATGGTTCATAATCTCTGCGCCGGTGCCTTTACCTTTGTAGGGGAAGGAACAAGCTGGAGATATACGCCATATCACATGCCTCACAGAACAGAAGTTATGGGCTTTATGACTATTCTTCATGGAGATGACAGAATCTACAACAACATATTTATTCAGAAGTGGTCACCTGAGAATCTGGTTCTGGAAAATGACTCCAGACCTGAACTTAAGCAGGTTGAAAACAGAAAGGTCGGAACCTACTGTTTTGATGAGTATCCTACCTATGATGAGTGGATTAAATGCTTTGATATGGAAGAAGAGTACCCTAATATGGGAAAACACGAACAGTTCCATTTCTCACATCTCCCGGTATGGATTGATGGTAATGCATATCTGCAGGGTGCCAGGGGCTGGAAGAATGAGAAGAACTCTTTTGCCGACGACTCAGGAAAAGTATATGTGGACGTATGTGAAAAGGATGGTAAATATTTCCTTGATACAAATATCTACGATGTTCTTAAGGACTTCCAGGTGGATATGATCTCCACGGATACTTTAGGCAGAGCCTTTGAGCCTCAGCAGAAGTATGAAAACCCTGATGGAACACCTATTACCTTTGACTGTGACTATTTTGGTAATCATCGTTCTGCAAGCATTATTCCGGGGCCTTTTGCAGATAAAGATATTGCGAAAGAAGAACTGTTCAGATAAAAATATTGTTTTGTATTTTTGCCTGAGCTTTTTGCAATGTATAGCTGATTAATTCTAAAGCACCTGTTTCCAAGGAATGAATACGGGCTATTATATCTTTACAAATCATGTTGAAAGATAAAAAATAGTAAACATATAATTATAGGAGAGTTACTGTATGGAACTGTGGGATATATATGATGAAAATAGAAACAGAACCGGAAAGATTATAGAAAGAGGACCTCATTGGGGAGATGAGAAATATCATCTTATAATTCATGTTGCCATATTCGATTCAAAATCCAGAATGTTAATACAAAAAAGAGCCTCCGAAAAG
>JAILBM010000005.1 GCA_024680925.1 Butyrivibrio sp. | reverse complement strand
GATAGCTGTGTTCTTACCTTCCATATCTGTGTTAGCTGAGCAGTGCATTGATGCCATGCCCTGAAGAGGAAGGAAGTAGTTCTGCATTGAGAAAAGACCCTTCTTCATCTCTCCGCCGTACCATGTATTAAGGATAACCTGTTCTTTGCTTGTTACATTGAACATAGCAACTGTCTCTGAGTTAAGACCAAGTTCTTTATAGTTAGTGCATTTAGCCTTAGAAGCATTGTATACTACGAAATCAGGCTTGAAGTTTGCCTGCTCTTCTTCTGTAGGACGGATGAACATATTCTTAACAAAGTGTGCCTGCCAAGCTACTTCCATGATGAAACGTACTGCAAGACGTGAATCCTTGTTAGCTCCGCAGAAGCCATCAACTACATAGAGCTTTTTGCCTGAAAGCTGCTCTAAAGCAAGTTTCTTACACTCATCCCAGGCATGCTGTGATGCTCTGTGGTTATCGTTAGGATATTCCTCAGATGTCCACCATACTGTATCTTTAGACTTCTCATCTTCAACAATAAACTTATCTTTAGGTGAACGACCTGTATAAATACCTGTCATAACGTTTACTGCACCAAGTTCTGTTTCCTGACCCTTATCATATCCTGTAAGGCTTGGATCCATCTCATCTTTGTAAAGATCTTCGTATGATGGATTGTAAACGATTTCCTTAACTCCTGTAATACCATACTGACTTAAATCGATAGTTGCCATTATAGTACCTCTCCTTCTTTATTAATTATTATTAAATTCAAATTGGCTAAATTATCAGCCAAATTTAATCACTGTCTTTATTTATACTACAAAGTCAAGATTTTAACAATAATTTTGCTAAAAAAAATCATAAAAAAACTATGAATTATGCACTATTTTCAAGTATTTATATAGTTATTTCATGCTAACAAAGAGTTTCACATATCTATTAAAAAACTATAAATTTCTTTTATTTAAACAATTATTAGTCTATTTCTCATAAAATTCATATAAATATAGGATGTAAAGATAAATTATCTTTCATTTTCTAAAAGTGCCTGATAAATTTCTCTTTTTCCAACACCTCTGTCTACTGCCACCTTTTTCATAGCATCCTTACGTGATATTCCCTGCTCCTCATAATATTTCATATGATCCTCAAGGCTCATCTGCTGCCATTCATTTTGTTTTTCCAACTCTTTTTCAGCAATGCTCCTGCCTTCAATTACAAGAACATACTCTCCTCTTGGATCGTTGTCCTCATAATATTTTATGGCACTTTCTATAGTGGTACTCTGTACATCCTCAAATCTTTTTGTAAGTTCTCTGCATATTGCTATTTTTCTATCCCCAAGGGCTTCATATAAGTCCTTTAAAACAGCTCTTAGATGATGCGGTGCTTCATATATGATCATTGTCCTGCTTTCATTTGCAAGTTCACCAAGAATCTGTTTTCTGCCCTTTTTATCATCGTTACCTGGCAAAAAGCCTTCAAAGCAAAATCTTCTGGTACTAAGACCGGAAAGTGTAAGGGCTGTTATGCAGGCTGCCGGCCCCGGAAGCGAGGTTACTGTAATGCCGGATTCGTGACACATTCTCACAAGAACTTCCCCCGGATCAGATATTGCCGGGGTTCCTGCATCTGTTATAAGAGCCACATTTTTACCTTCCTGCATCTGTTCAATAAGATACAGAGCTTTTTCAACCTTATTATATTCATGGTAACTGGTCATGGGTGTATGTATGTCAAAATGATTAAGCAGCTTTATACTATTTCTGGTATCTTCTGCAGCAATTACATCAACCTCTTTTAGAGTTTCAAGTACTCTAAAGGTCATATCCTGCAAATTTCCTATTGGTGTAGCACATAAATACAGCTTTCCTGCCATAAATCAACCATCCTTTTTAATATCCATATAAATTTAACAGTTCCTGAGTATATACACCCTGACTTTCGTATATTATCAAAGGACTCTCCACTGTCATTCTGGATTTACCGCCTCTGACACCCTCGATAAGAACCATATTAGGTTCATGATCCACAAAAGGATAAACCAGCCTCATTCTCTTAGGTTCAATTTTATAATCGTGCATAATAACCATCATCTCGGCCAGTCTGAAGGGTCTGTGCACCATATATAATTTTCCTCCGGGCTTTAAAAGCCTGGCTGAAGCCTTTACTACATCTTCTAATGTGCAAAGCACCTCATGTCTGGCAATGGCCTTGGGACTTTCAGGATTTTGAAGTCCATGCTGATTTATCATATAAGGCGGATTACTTGTTATAACGTCAAAAGAGGCAGCGTCAAATATGTCCCCTGCCTCTTTAATATCTCCGTTTATTATCTCTATTTTATCCTGAAGATCATTAAGAAAAACACTTCTTCTTGCCATATCGGCGCTTTCTTCCTGTATCTCAAGACCTATTAAGTAAGCAGCTTTGGTTTTGGCTTCCATAAGTATAGGTATAATACCTGTACCCGTGCCCAGATCCAGTACCTTTGCTCCTTCGCCTGCTGCTGCAAATCCGGATAAAAGAACCGCATCCATTCCAAAGCAAAAACGGCTTGGATCCTGAATTATCCTATAACCATTTCTTTGCAAATCATCGATTCTTTCTCCCGGACGTAAATCAATTGTCATCGAGCTTTGATTTTCCTTCCTTTTTCTCAATACGCTCCAGCTGCTCAAGTTCCTTTAATTCTGCATCCTGCTTAGGATTATTATTCTTGTGCTTCTGCTTTTTCTTAATGGACTTCAAACTGTCAACTGAATATTCATGAACTTCTTTTTCATCATTTTCTTCAACAAGAATCTTAACTGTCTGTCTAAGTACGTTGGTACTGATAACTTCACCCTTAAGGCCATCATCGGCAGCCATTATATCACCGATTCCCGGAAGCTTACGGTTAAGCTCTTCATATACATCTTCCTCGTTCTTAAGACAACACATAAGTCTTCCGCAAACGCCTGAAATCTTTGTAGGATTTAGTGATAAGCTTTGTTCCTTGGCCATCTTAATTGAAACAGGAACAAAATCAGACAAATAAGAATGACAGCATAAAGGTCTTCCACATATACCATATCCGCCAATTATCTTAGTTTCATCCCTTACACCAATCTGTCTGAGCTCTATTCTGGTTCTGAATACTGCCGCAAGATCCTTAACAAGCTCACGGAAATCAATTCTTCCGTCAGCTGTAAAATAAAATAATACCTTATTATTATCAAAGGTATACTCAGCATCTATAAGCTTCATATCAAGCTCATGCTTACGTATCTTCTCAAGACAGATTTTAAAAGCTTCTCTTTCCTTTTCCTTATTAGCCAACTCCTGCTCATCATCCTTAGGACTTGCTATTCTAAGTACGTCCTTGAGCGGCTTTATAACCTTGTCATCTTCAACCTGCTTGGGTTCTCCTACAACTGTTCCGTATTCAACACCTCTGGCAGTTTCAACTATTACATGATCGCCTTTTTTGATATCAAAATTTCCAGGTGAAAAAAAGTATATCTTTCCGGCAGTTCTAAATCTTACGCCGATAACTGTTGTCATATATTCTCCTTAATATCTATAAATAGCATTTGTAATGTTAGTTCAACATTTACATTCGCTTTAATTCTGTTTTGCGCTGTTCCTAATGATTCTATTATATGATTTATTCCACTATATGTACAATGGTCAGTAATATCTCTAATATACGATAATTTGTCGTTGAAAATCAAGTGTGTGGTATTTTCTTCAGCCTTATAAACCAGTACATCTCTGAAAAAATAAAGAAGTACATCAAAAAAATCTTCTACTATTTCAAGATCTGCCTTCTGAGACTTCTTTTTTCCCTCATTTTCTTCGCTTTTTTTGCCTTTTTTTGCAGTCTTTGACTTACTGTCGTCATCAGTCTTTGGAGGAGTCAGAATCTCCTGAATACGGTTATTTACCTCATATATTTCAAGCCCGGAGAGCTTACTTATAAGTTCAATTGTACTGTTTTTCAAGTTCTCAAAATTTTCATTTTCAGCAAGTTTTATTGCCTTTCCTACATTTCCACGTGCAAATGAAGAACATAACTCTGCTTTATAATCAACTACATGAAGATTATTCATTAAGTAGTTTTTTATAGATTCATCTCTTGCAGGCTTTAGGCTTAAAACAACGCATCTGCTTAATATAGTCTGTAAAAAAGCATTCAGATTGCTGGTTAAAATAAAAATGATTACGTAAGCCGGAGGCTCTTCCAATGTTTTCAATAGTGCATTTTGTGCAGAGGCATTCATTTTTTCCCCTTCGGGAATAATATATATTTTATATTTAGAAGCATAAGGTTTGATAATTACATCATCTCTTACCTGTTCTCTGATATTATCAACACTTATTGTGGCCGGCTTTTCGTGAGTTACGGTTATTATATCAGGGTTTGACAAACTTGTTGCCTGTATACAGGAATGACATTCATTACATGCCTCTATAAATTCTCCTTTTTTCTCACGATGTTCGCATTGAATTGCTTTAGCAAAAACTCTGGTTATAAATTCCTTTCCCGCATCTTCCTCACCTTCGATTATATATGCATGAGAAATCTTTCCTGTAGCAAGGGCATTCTGCATATGCTCTATTATTTGGTTTTGATCTATAATATCTGCAAAATCAGCCATTACATTTCCCCCGTTACAGCTATATAAATAGGCTTGGCCTTTATAGCCAAGCCCTTATCTTTAAGTAAAAATATCCAATAATAAACCCTGTATTTCTCCTATTTTGCCAAGGATTGAAATAGAATCTTTTTCATCCTTAACAAGTTCCTGAGCAAGTTCATCAAGGGTTTCGTCTACAAGTCTTATTATACCATAAACCCTGTGTCTACCTTTGCGATCAAGAAAATTTTCTCTGCTGAAAGTATGCGATCTTGATACCACCTCATTAAGAAATTCCTTAATAAGCTTTCGATATCTTTGCATCTCACGAATGTCCTTCTTTTTGCCGATTTTTTCTCCCTGCTGAGTAATTTCCTGCATCATGAGATTTAATCTTTCAGCCAGTGTAGCATCATCTATTTTACTTGTCAGAACAAATTTAAAATCACCATTTGCCTGTTGAACATTCTCTTGCTGTTGCACCTGCGTTGTCTGTTGAAGATTACTAACCTTTATATCCATATATGCTCATCCTTCCCCTCATACAAGGATTTTATCTGCAATTTTCCGATATAAATTCTACAGCTCTTTCTAAACAAGAATCTAAAGTATCATTATTATCAATCTTATTTTCTACACCTGCCCATTTTTGCCTTTCCTCACTAAAATCTTCTTCGTCAGCAAGAAAACGCCTGCACATTTCATCATACTTTGGTTTTTCCTGTTTTCGTTCTCTCTTAAGAGCCCATTCAAGTCTTTTTCCATCATCTGCAGTAATCATTAAATGACAGATTTTTTCTTCACCAAAGTACTCTTTTAATGAATGCAAAGTATCCAGTGTTCCTATCATGAGATAGTTACCTTCTGAAAGCTCAATCTGCCCATCATCTACGGTAAAATATCTCCAAAGACCATACATAGTATTATATGTTCTCTCTTCTATTATCTTTCGGTCAGATTTAAATTTCTCATAACCTTTTTCATCAGTAAAGAAATATTGTACCCCATTTTCTTCTCCCTGACGCATAGGCCTTGTAGTATACATTACGACCTTTTTAAGTCCCAGCTTTTCATTTTGAAGAAGTCCTTTATATATATGATCTTTACCTGATGCACTTTTACCCATCAGTAAAATTATCTTCCCCATCATTATACCCTTTTTATTTATGTAAATATCTTAAGCAGAAATTACTATTATAGAAATATTATACTTCTTCTACTCTTATCATATTGGTTCTTCCGGATATTCCCAGCGGTACTCCGGCTGTAATTACTACTTTATCACCCTGTTTAATATATCCTGAAGCTTTAGCTGAACTGATAGCTTCTCTAAATAATTCGTCAGCCGTATCTTCCTGTCTGATATGAAGAGGAACTACTCCCCATAAAAGATTGGCCTGTCTGCATACTGTAGGATTAACTGCACATGCAAAAACAGGGCAGCTTGGTTTATATTTTGATACCATTCTTGCAGTAAAACCTGACATTGTAACAGAAATAATAGCATCAGCCTCTACTTCTGCTGCAATTGTACATGTAGCATGCGAAATAGCTGTTGTTACATCACTTCCACAATTTCCCTGACGCTTTTTTAATCTGCCTACATAATCAATATCCTGCTCTGTTCTCTCTGCAATCTTAGCCATTGTCTTAACAGCTTCCACCGGATATTCACCTGCTGCAGTCTCGCCTGAAAGCATTATGGCAGTTGTTCCGTCATAAATGGCATTTGCTACATCAGTAGCTTCTGCTCTTGTAGGTCTTGGATTATGTATCATTGAATCAAGCATCTGAGTTGCTGTTATAACATATTTTCCTTGAGCTTCTGCAAGCTTGATCATCTTTTTCTGCTGTACAGGTACCTCCTCAAAAGGAAGCTCAACACCCATGTCTCCTCTTGCAACCATAATTCCATCTGATTCATCAAGTATTTCCTGAAGATTTGCAATACCCTGAATACTTTCTATCTTAGAAATAATCTTCATAGGACTGTTATGCTCTTCTAAGATTTTTCTAATATCAAGTACATCCTGCTTAGTTCTTACAAAAGATGCTGCTATGAAATCAAATCCCATTTCACAGCCAAATACTATATCAGATGTATCCTGTTCACTAAGATATGGCATTGTAAGAACTGCTCCGGGTACATTTACGCCTTTTTTATCTGAAATATTACCACCGTTTTCAACTGTACAAACTATATCTGTATCGTTTACTTCATCAACATGAAGCTCAATAAGACCATCGTCTAAAAGAATTCTCATTCCTTCTCTACAGTCATTTGGAAGCTGTTTATATGTTACAGAAACAATATCCTTTGTTCCTTCAACTTCTCTGGTAGTAAGTGTAAATTTCTGTCCTGCCTCAAGTAATTCTTTTTTATTTTTAAAATCCTTAAGTCTTATTTCAGGTCCCTTAGTATCAAGCATTGTTGCTATTGGTAGCTGAAGCTCTTCTCTTAATCTTCTGATTCTTTCAAATTTCCTCTTATGCTCATCATGAGAGCCATGTGAAAAATTAAATCTAGCTACGTTCATGCCGGCTTTCATTATCTCTCTAAGCTTTTCTTCACTTTCACTGGCAGGTCCGATTGTACATATTATTTTTGTTCTACGCATATTCTTCTTCCTTATAAAAATTAAACTACTACATTTATATATGGGATTTTATTTATAAATTCTATTCCCTGTATATTCATCTTTTTATTTATATAAGACTCAATACAATTTATCAAATCCCCGTTAATAATCTCTCCCGGTACTATAATAGGTATTCCCGGAGGATATAAATTAATAAAATCTGCCATGCATCTTCCGTCTGCTTTTGATAATTCTATTTTTTCAGACTTGCTATCCCATGCCTTATATAATGGCATTTCAACTTTATTTGTTAAACATTTTGAGTCAAAAATGTCTGACTTATATGCCGTATCAATTTTTAAATCAATCTCATTTATGGCATTTATAAGCCTTTCAATCCCATCTTTGGTATCAAGCCCTGTTATTATTGCAAGTCCATAGGTATCAGCAGCCATTTCCAGCTGTAATGCATAATCCTCACGAAGTATATCATATAATTTCTGACCTGTCATTGAGGTATTTTTAACTGATATAACAACTTTACAAGGATCCTTTATCAAATTATCATTCAATACTCGTATATGGCTTGTATTTGAAGTTTTTTTAAGAATTTCTCTCTTATATTCTAACAGTTTTCCAAACAAAATGTCTCTACTTTGTTCCAAATAATCCATGCAGGAGTCTATGGATGCCATAAAAACATATGATGGGCTGCTACTTTGATATATTCTGAGAAATCTTTTTAGTAATTCTCTGTTTACAAGATTACCCTGTACATGTAAAAGAGCTGTTTGTGTAAGGGATGGTAATGTTTTATGTACACTGTGAATAACTATATCAGCACCCTGATGTATTGCACTATCCGGTATATCATCGTAAAAACCAAAATGTGCACCGTGAGCTTCATCAACTATTAATGGAATATTTCTTTTATGCGCTATTTCAGCGATTTTAGCAATATCAGAAGGTATTCCTTCATATGTAGGTGATGTTATAAATACTGCCTTAATAGAAGAATCTAAGGCCTTTTCTATGGTATCCGGATTCACCTGACCATACATATCATATTCTTCATTATATTCAGGATAATAATATTTAAGATTAGTTTTCCTAAGATAAGCCACATTGTATAGGCTTTTATGACAGTTTCTGGCTGTTAGAATACAGTCACCTTCATCTGCTACCGCAGAAATTGCACTTAGTATTCCAGATGTACTACCATTTACCAGAAAAAATGTTTCTGCAGAACCATATAGCATATTGGCTCTCTCCTGGGCTCTGGCCAGGATTCCTTCAGCCATATGTAAATTATCAAAATCATCTATTTCGGTTATATCTATTTTACAAATATCTTTTAAAACATCATCATTAGCATTACGCTTGTGTCCCGGCATATGCAAGGGATACATATTGCTATTGTACAATTCAAATAACTTATTATATAACTCAGGCATACTTTGGTTTTGTTTTTCCGTGTCCTTTTCTAATCTTTACCGTCTCCAATAAAGAAGAATATTTATCAGCCATAGTTACTACCCATGCTTCTCTGCAAGAAGGCGGAATAACTGTAAGAGGCCACATATGTTTCTTGATTATATCTTTTTCAATTGGTGAAAGATTAAAATCTCTTGATGCATTTTTTAATGCTATTCCGGGATGATAAAATCCATGAAGCTTAGGATGTATATTATCAATACAGTCATGATCATGCCAGTCATACAAAAAATAATCATGTAGTAAGGCACCTCTGACTAAAGCTCTTTCATTACAATTAAATTTAAATGTATCATTGATATGAAGAGCACAGGCAGCGACCATTAAGCAATGTTCATATACAGAGACATCTCCATGTTGTATAAAGTCACAAGTCTTATGATATTTATCTGATTTCAAAATATCTTCAGCATGCTTTATAAGCCTGTTTCTTACACTATCATCGATTTCTATTTTCTTCCATAACCTTGGAAAATCTTGTCTTTCAACCATTTTTTCGTTCCTATCAAAAGAAAGTCATCCGTACCATAGTAACATATTATCACAATAAAACCACTACAAAAGTGATAATTTTCTTAAAGAAATGGAAAAAATTATTAGATTTAGAGTAAAAAAAAAGAGCAGCAACGCTACTCAAAAATAAAAACAAAGTGCCCAGAGTCGGAATCGAACCAACGACATAAGGATTTTCAGTCCTCCGCTCTACCAACTGAGCTATCTGGGCGCAGAGTAGCGGGGACAGGATTTGAACCTATGACCTTCGGGTTATGAGCCCGACGAGCTTCCAGACTGCTCCACCCCGCGATATAAAAATAATGGATGGCGGTGGATTCGAACCACCGAAGCAAGTTGCAGCAGATTTACAGTCTGTCCCCTTTGGCCACTCGGGAAGCCATCCATATTAAAGGATTATGAAGTTTTCATAATCAGAGCCGATGAGCGGACTCGAACCGTTAACCTGCTGATTACAAATCAGCTGCTCTGCCAATTGAGCCACATCGGCATTAAAATGGGACCTACAGGGCTCGAACCTGTGACCCTCTGCTTGTAAGGCAGATGCTCTCCCAGCTGAGCTAAGATCCCATCTAATCGAATATATAAAGTTTATGAGCGACCCGAAGGGGGTTCGAACCCCTGACCTCCGCCGTGACAGGGCGGCGCTCTAACCAGCTGAGCCACCGGGCCATTAAGCTTTGAAGGACTTCATTTCAAAGCACTTGCTTACTATAACAAACTTTCAAAGCGATGTCAACAACTTTTTTTGTTATTTTTTACAAGTTTTTTGTTCCTTCAAAACCGAACACTGAATACCTACTTATTCTCCATTGCTTGCTTTCTGTGGACAAGCCCTCGACCTATTAGTACATGTCAGCTCAATGCGTTACCGCACTTACACCTCATGCCTATCTACCTCGTACTCTCCAAGGGGTCTTACCTATTGCTAGGGGATATCTCATCTTGAGGGGGGCTTCACGCTTAGATGCCTTCAGCGTTTATCCCGTCCGGACATGGCTACCCAGCCTCTTGCATCTGGCGATGCAGCTGATACACCAGCGGTCCGTCCATCCCGGTCCTCTCGTACTAAGGACAGCTCCTCTCAGATATCCTACGCCCGCGCCGGATAGGGACCGAACTGTCTCACGACGTTCTGAACCCAGCTCGCGTA
>JAILBM010000445.1 GCA_024680925.1 Butyrivibrio sp. | reverse complement strand
TAGCCATTTAAAGGCAATGTATTTTGATAAAAAAACTAAATTACGACATGTAAAAAGTTATATAAAATAGTTCTTTTTAGTTTCCTGATATTGTATACTAAAAAAAACAGTTGTTGGAGGAGGGAATAATGAATTCTGTAGTACAACAAAAATGTGATCTGGTTATAAAGAACAGAGAACAGGTAGGAAAGGCATTTTTATTAGAAGGTAGCATTATTAAGGTTTTAGCGGGGATTGCATATGCAGAAAAGGATATGACTGCAGATGTTGATAAAATTAAAGAATGCCAGAAACTTCTAAAAAAGAAACAAGGATTTTTTTCTGAAATGCGAGGAAATAATGAAATAATAGTTTCCACAAAGATGTCCTTATCTGATGATCCTGAAAAGTTTATTGAAGACTTGATTACAGTTTATGGTAAATTGCAAAAGGGAAAAATATTTGGATCAGCCCATAGAGTACTGGCTGCATTAACTATCTGCGAAGCAGATAAAGTGTCCGAAGCTGATGAGATTATAGAAAAAGCTAACGAGATATTAAAGGGCATGAATAAAAAGCACCGTTTTTTAACATCTGATGAAGATACTGCTTTTGCAGTCCTTTTGGCTATGTGCCATAAATCTGTCGATGAAATTCTTACAGAGCTGGAAAATTCTTTCCAGATTCTTAAAAAGAATTTTACTTTAAATGACAATGCTGTTTATTCATTAAGCCAGATTCTTACAATTTATGATGGTGCAAGTGAAGAAAAATGCGAAAAGGTAATGAATATTTATGATTGCTTTGAAAAAGCAGGACATAAGTATGGCAAGGGTTATGAACTTGCTTCACTTGGATCATTTCTGGAGTTATCTATGAATAAAGATGAATTGGTCTCTGAAATTATAGAAACGGCAGATTATTTAAAGGAAAATAAAGGTTTTGGAGCTTTAGACATGAATAATAAAATGAGGCTTATGATTGCCGGCATGATAGTATCAAATGTTATGTCTAAAGATGATAATATTGCACAGACTTCAGTCATAGGCGGTGCACTTTCAATGATCATTGCTCAAGAAGCTGCTATGGTAGCCGCTATAATTGCTACTTCTACTGTAGCCAGCGTAAGCAATTAAACTAATAATAACCGGATAAAAAAATCAACCGGGCCAATTATAGTAGAATTTTTCAATTGGCTTGGTTGATTTTTAATTATATACCGTATTTTTATCAAAAAGCTTTCTTGTCTACTTATTCATTTTGCATTTTTCTTTTTTCTTTAAGTCTTTCCAGATATCTGTCAAATTGTAGCTTTAAAAGTGCAGCTGTAGGTACTGCAATAAGCATGCCGGCAATTCCGCCAAGAGCACCACCACCAATAAGTGCTGCAACAACAAGCAAAGGATGGACTTCCACATTATTGGCCAAAAGCTTTGGATTAATGATATTTCCGTCTACAAACATGACGATTGCAAATATAACTATTCCAATAAGCATTTTATCAAAGGCCGCAGTTGGTAAACAAACAATAACAAGTGTTGCATATCCAATTACAGGACCAAGGTATGGAATAAGATTTCCAAGACCTGCAAATACACCTACCAGAACCGCATAGGGAACACCTGCAAGAGATAAAGAAAATGCTACCAGAATTCCTACTATAAGCGCATCTGTAAACTGTCCCCGTATATAACCTGAAAAAGCCCTGTCTACATCTTTCATAAAATCTATAAGCTTATCTTCTGATTTTTGACCAAAAATGATCAAAAAGGCTTTGCCCCAGTAATTGGAAATATTGTTTCCGTCCAGCATGAAATATACGGAAAAAATCACTCCAAATAATAGCCCGGAGAAGAAATTTGAGACTGCAGATGTAGTACTTGAAACTACAGTAGACAATCCGTCAGTTGATACATTGTAGGACTCGAGTTTGCCCTCAACAAAGGTCCAGACATCAGTGTAATCGTTTTTTAATGCTGCAAATACATTTTTAATAGAATCTACATTTAAAGATTCCACATTTTTGTATAAGGCAATTGCTATTAAAACAAGGATTATTATGATGGCACTTAAAACAATTGCAAATGTCAATATTACACTTAAAGCTCTTGCCCATTTGTGAGTTTTCTTTCTGTTAAAAATATTCTCAAATTTATTTACTATAGGCATGAATAAATAACATAAAACGCCACCTATTATAATAGGCCTCAAAACTGCTGTAAAAATAGCCCACAACTTTGTCCAAAAAGGACCCGTGCTAAGTAGCACAGCTGCCAAACCTATAGTTATAAGAACTGTAATAGAGCTATATAAACAAATTTTTAAATATTTTTGATCAAGCTTTTTGATAAAATTATCCAAAGTGTCCTCCTTGCTCTTTGTAATTGAAAACTAAAAATACTACAAATATGGAGCTTTCTATAATATAAGTTAATCCAATATACATAATTATATACTTGTGTATACGATATAACAAATATTGATTCTCTTAAAGTATATGAAAAAAAGTATAAAAATATCATAATATAATATATATTCTTTTCAGGAGGGATAAAAATGTTAATGAAAGGGAAAAATTATATCTGTATTTATTGCGGTGACATTGGCAATTATATTTACAGGTAATTCAATTGCTTATGCTTTTGAATCAACAACCTGTGATCTATCTTCTAAAGCTAGGGATGGAATAGCCCCAACTAAACGCCTGTGGACATTGTGTAAGACGTTGAGTTACGTATCATTGTAGCCAACGCAGTAGTGGTTGAAGCAGGAAGCTCCGACTTCTATAAGTCGGAGTAGTTCACTAATGGAATTTGGTCATGTTAAAAGAGTAAAATTATTATATGAAATCCGGGCATCACTGCCCGGATTTCTAAATGTCAGGATATATCAGTAAAATAAAGAAAAAACACTATTGTGTTTTTGAATGTAAAAAAACGTTAATGCATAATGTATTTAACAACATATAAGAAAGTGAAAAAATATGTAGAATTTTTTTAAAAATATTGTTGACACAAACATACCGGAGTGATAATATAAATTTCGCTGTCGGCGAGATACACAAACGATTGCAAGACAGCAAATGCAGTAAATACAAGTACTTTGACAACTAAACAGTAATGCAACCCTGAAAAATTCCAAAAGAATTTATTCAGAACAACTTATGACAACCAGCCGGGAGTCATAAGTAAAACAAACCAAAAGTAATAACGGACAGGACTAGCAAATAGTCTTGTGCCGAGATTGAACCT
>JAILBM010000443.1 GCA_024680925.1 Butyrivibrio sp. | reverse complement strand
CATATCGTAAATACATTCTGCAATTCATATCACAAATACATTCCGTAATTCATGCCTCAAATATATTTTACAATTCATATCGTAAGCATATTCTGCAATTCATATCGCATATACAGTCCGTAATTCATGCCTCAAATATATTTTACAGTTCATATCGTAAATATATTCTGCAATTTACACCATAAATATATTTTATAATTCATATAACAATATATTTATATTATTGTATCTTAAAACAAAAATTCGTACTTGCTGCGGTTTTTGTAAGATAATGATTCAAGGGCAAATAGGCTCTGTGATGAACTCACCTTCAAATAATCTATTTGCATGGCTTTTGGTACAATGCGACAAAAAGTCGTGCAATTTCTATTATAATACTATGTTGTCCATATATATCAAGAAGAAGCCGAAGATTCTGTTCTTTGGCTTCTTCTTGATATCTTCCGATCAGTTTGATTCTTTAACCATTTATAGTATCTCTTATATTTTCAAGTTCATCAGACGATGGACTTGTCGGGTTCCATAAAATATGCTGATTATCATCTTTATAGCGTGGAATCACATGAATATGTAAATGTTTTACTGTTTGACCTGCTGCCTCACCATTATTCTGTACTATATTAAGCCCATCACAATTAAGAGCTGCTTTTATTTTTTTGGCCACCTTTTGTGCAACTACAATAGCATTTCCAAGTTTATCCTCAGGTATCTCAAATAAATCTGAATAATGTTCTTTTGGCAATACAAGTGCGTGGCCTTTTGTAGCCGGTCCGTTATCCAGTATTACTCTGAATTCCTCATCCTCGTATATAGTGTTTGATGGAATTTCTCCATTGGCAATTTTACAAAAAATACAATTTGAATCTTTCATAAATAAACCTCCATAGTAATATTTCTTCTATTATATAGTAAAAACAAATACATTAATGCAGCACCTACTAAAAAGCCACCTATATGAGCTGCATTATTTACTGATGTCGTAGTAAAACCACTATACAAAGCATATACTATCATAAAACCCATTCTTATCGGTAAATCCGATCCTCGCTTCAATAGTGCTTTTCTATTTAAAAAGATTACAATACCAACTGCTCCTACTATTCCAAATACTGCACCACTGGCTCCATAAGAAATCCAGTTCTCTTTTCTGATACTTTCATATATCAAAGACACAATATTTCCTGCAATACCGGATACCAGATAAATAAACAGATACCACATATGTCCAACTGTTTTCTCTAATTCAGGCCCTATCAATATAAGCATTATCATATTACCAAACAAATGTGATATGTCAGCATGAATAAATATAGAAGAAATCAGTCTGAATAATTGTCTATCATAGATTACTTTTTCAAGGACCAATGAAAATCGGGTATATAAAATATCTCCTGTTGCCATGGTTATAAGAAGTAAAATACAATTAACAGCTACCAGAGCTAATGTAATATAACTCTGTAAGGTGATTTGTTTTTTATGGTTCCAATATCTGTCATATGCATCTTGTTGCAAATTATTATCTTCCTGCATTATTGTTCCATAATCCCAAAGATTTGATCCATATTGCGAAGAAGCTTAAAATCACCTTTCATTTTCATATTACCCGCCATGAAAGCTCTTTGGAATGTCATCCTTCCTGCCAAAATATCATTAAGAGTATCTGTTGTTATCGATATGGTTACATCCGCCTCAAGATTTGAATCAAATATGCATTTACATTCTCTGTTATTTACATCTATTACCAGCTCTTTATGCTGTTCAACATCTGTAAAATTCAGCTTATATTTTGCGATTACTCCGCTTCCGCTTCTGAATCTTTTTTCAAACTTATCTTTATATTGGTCAACATCCGCGGTCTTTTGTTCATGGCCCATTTTATTTTTAAACAGATCTGTTAATTCCTTCAGATCTTCTTTTTGCTTTTGAACATATTTAGCATCGGAAACATACTCTGAAAGCTGTTCAGACTCCTGAGGTGTAAGATCCATTCCCTGTGTAATTGATACCATATTGCTTACAGCCTGATTACTACAAGGCAGTGAAGGCATCTTTTGATTTATGGTTCGATATATGTTTTCGGCTTTTTTTTCAATAAGCTTTGCATACTCTGTATTATTCTCAAATACCGTTGTATCTGCTATATATCCGCACATACCATCGCAGGGCTGTCCTCCCAGCATCTCCCAAGCACTTGCAAGATGCATCATTCCTTCTCTTTCGCCATAGGTTGTAGACATTACAACAGGTGACATATAAATCTTTTTGATTTTTTCTTTATCACCATATAACCAGCAAGCATCAAGAAACTGCATCATATATCCGCCAATGCCAAACCACTCTACAGTAGATGCAAGTATAATACCATCCGCATCCTTTAAAGTATTTGCAAGGGATGTTATGTTGCTTTTCTGCTCATACAAATTAAAGCGTTCAACCTTTACATTTAGTTCATTGAACACATTTGTTATTTTGGATAATACATATAAGGTAGGATCATCTATTATTCCACGTCCACCATAATAAATGTTGATTTTCATTTGAGACCCCCTCCCAATCGACGCTTAAGATTATTATATCAAAAAAAGCTTTAAATGCACTACTATCTGTAATCAAATCTTACATCTGCAAATCTTACTTCATCCCCAGGTTTTATAAATACTTTTTCCTGGGGATGAAGTCTTATATTATTAATAAAAGTTCCATTACTTGAGTTTAAATCTTCCAAAATAAGTCTGTTATCCGTATCATTATAAATACGTGCATGCATTCTGCTCACTGCTTTGCTTGAAAGCACAACATCCACAAGGTTCAACTGCTTACCTATGGTTATGGGTAGATTGTTTAAATCTATATTTCCGGCCTTTTCTCTATCTATACTATACAATCTGTTACCACTTCCAAAACTATTTTCATCTAATACTATTGTCTGTCCGTATTCAATATTATTTTCGACTTTTTTATTTATTTTTTCCTTTGGATAGTAATTCTTATATTCAACATCGTTATAAAAATAATCATCCATAATTTCTTCCTCGGAGATTGTATCTTTATTCCCAAAACGTTTTTTACTGTATTTTCTTGCAATATTCCCACTACAAAGAACTATCATCAAAAAGGATAAGGCCATTAACAAAAGTACTATAATACTTTCTTTTTCATTCAAAATATAATTCACTTTTATATATAGAAGAATCAGCTCTAAAACAGCAAATAACCCTCCTATTATAAGTGTAAATTTAAGCTCCCCTATGTCATTTTTGCTTTCTTCTTCACTTTCTTCAACTTCAATATCAGACTCTATAGAATCCTTCCATATTTCATCATCTTTGAAAGACTCCGTAACAATCTCTTCCTTGATGTTATCATTACATACAATGCTAATTATATCAGTTGTAAGTGCACCGTCCCTTCCCGACAGTTCACACAGGTCATATACCATCTGTACTGCAAGATCATCATTTTGATCCACCAGGCTTAGCAGTTCTTCTGAAAATTTCTTAAAAGTCCATTCTTCACTTCCTTCAGGACTGTATAGAAAATAGTGTTTTTTATCTCCCAGATTTTCCATAATAAAATCAGGTGAAAAAACTATTCCCTCTTCATCCAGTAAATATTCGGAAGCAACACTTATTGCCATAGATATTTCAGACAGCAGATTTCTTAATTCTTCTGAATTCATACCTTTTAAAGCATATCTGTTTGTAAGGCTTTGCATTGAAGTAATTTCGTAAAAAAGGTAGCTTTCACAATTTATATATCTTTTTCCGAGTTTTAAAAAACCATTCAGTTTATTGGTTGCAAGCATTCTATATTTATAGCCGTCCACATTGCCCGGATACTTCATTACAAGGTAATTATGATTTAATTCTCTATGATATTTAAATTCCATTTATGTTCATTCCTTAACTGTTTTATATAAATCCAACAATCGCTTCTTTAATCTCATGGATCCCGGAGGATCATTTATATATGCCTTTCCTTTTGATCTATATCCCCAGGCTCCGTTCGGCATCAAAAAATAATTACTTAAAGCCCTATGTCTCGTTGAATTTTGTGCCGATACAGTAATTTCTTTTCCCTTTACCTCAGTTTTAATTTCAGGCCTATTATTGCCAAAATATCTTTGTCCCAGTATTTTTTCACTATTTTCCAAAACATAATTTTGAGGTGTAGTTCCCATCTCTTTTGTTATTTGTGAAGCTCTAAAGCTCATAATATAAATATCCTGCGTCAAGATGCATCTCCCATAGAGATAGAAGCAGGTATATATAATAAATACCATCGTCCCTATAGCCATTGGTATAACCAGCGCTGCTTCTACAGTAAAGTAAGCATCGATACCTTTTTTATCCAAATACAAAGGCTGCACCTCCAATTCCTAGTGTTAAAAATGGTATAAAAGGCAAAGCGGTTTTTGGTCCAACCCTTTTAAATGTAAGAAGAACAATTGAAACCACTGCACATAACACAACCGCAAGGCAAACTCCTATAAAGGTTACTTCAATACCAAGGGCAGGTGATAGTGCCAGTAACATCATGCCATCACCTATCCCGATATTTCCTGATGATATAACAGATAGTGCCACAAGAACCAATCCCGGAAAGAAGACATACAAAAGATCCCCTCTGTATATGTTTCCTGTTTTTAGATCCATAAAAATATTCATAGCTGAAACGACTGCTGCCAGAACAATAGTCCATATAGGAATTTTTTTATTTTTATAATCAAAAAAGCATGCAATTAAGAGTATTAAAAATATGATAATATTCATGATTTATTTTATCCTCCGCATTTTGAACAGGGAGGCAAACCTCCTACTTCACTTATTGGTATCGTATAAATTGTTCTCTTCAAGCCGGGGCAAGATACACTGGTGTGGTATCTGTTTCCGTAGTTAGTTATATATACCTGTCCTGCATGATTGTTGTGATTACAGTATTCACAAGGGTAAAACTTTGCTCCACCTTCATTACGTTTGTGTTCAATATCGGATAGGTTTACGCAGGTAATAGAAAGCTTCAAATGAGGGCAATCAAGGCTTCTATGATAGACTTCACCCCATTCGGTTTTATATACGTATTCTTCTTCCGGTGATTCAAAGCTTCCTATCGTCTCCGTATAATCGTATCCGGTCCAGGCATGTCCGTAATATCTGTTTTCCAATCTGAAGGGAGAAAAGCCTGCTATGCTCAAATAAGGTTTTGCCTTATAGGATGCCACAATATTGATTATGTCCTTATCTGCTCCTACTGCTGATTTATAAAAGGTCAGTCCCTTGCTTCCCCCTGATATACAACTGCTATCCAGATAATCTTTTCCAAGGTAATTTTTCACTTTGCTTTCTGCATAAAAAACATCTAAAGCCGCCGGTAGCAGTTCGCTGTCAGAATTTTCTATTCCAAGTTCTTTAAGTCCGTATCTTATGTCGAAAGCTTCCCGTGCCATGGCATTTCCGCTTTGATGCAGTGCTGCTCCTATATCACATTGCATTTTAAGTATGTTAAACATACTTAAGATATTTATAAAAAAGAACAAAAATAGTGGGAGCACAAAGGATGCTTCTACAGTTATAGAAGCAGATAGCGATATCCTCTTCCGTCGCCCGACCGCCCGGAGAATCCTTTTGACTTTGGTAGATTTAGCGATTTTCAGATTGGAAAAGGACATCGCAATCTGCTTCTTAAGGGTATTGTTCATAACCGTATATTCTCTCAATCTTTACTTTGTATCCAAACCTGCTTTTTGCCTTTACTTCAGCACAGAAAATATCCATACAGTAATCCAGCATAAAGCTGCTGTTTCCATCGGTTTTTCTAATATCCATTTCCATGATATCCATAAGCCTATAGGTTTTTGTATTCAGATTCTGCATCAGCAGCATTATTCGCAAATACTCTCCGTAACTTAGCCCTGATCCTTCACTGTAACTATTTCCAAAATCCATGGCAAAAATGTTATCAAATCCTGTCTTCCAGGAGGCACTGTCCTTTAGCAAAGGAACTCTTCCACCTTTATAAAGAACCTTCAAATCACTTACAGTTTCTATAATTGCCCAGGCAAAAAGTATGGAATTTTTTACAAGTTCTTTTAATTCAGGCATAAAGAATATGGCTGTAAGCAAAGTAGCTGTCGCATCTGCCATGGATACTTTTCCGGAATCAGAAAATACATACATTGCATTTGATGCTGCTCTCCATGCAAATAATTTACTTGCTATTTCCTCAAGATTTCTTCTATCGCTTGAATTTCCTTCTAATATATATTCAAGCTGATAATCAAGCTCCGAGCCTTCTCTCTCATTTCCATAGCTTCCACATTTTTCATAAATATACTGATCAATAAGTCCAAGCTCCGTAACAGATAAGTTTTCACTATCATCCAGCCCTGTTCCCTTATTAATATCTCTATTTGATATCAGCAGATCCGTTCTTGTATATTTATCAGATATTCCTACTCCCGGAGGTAAAACAAGACTTAAGATTCCGCTTCCTGTTATTGACCATACATTTTTGACAGGATCAGAAAAATATTGTTCTTCTTCCTCTCCTTCTTCATTGATAATCTTCGGAAGTTCATAGGATTCTATAGCTTCGGAGTTTGCTCTGGCTTCCTGTAAAACATCTCTGCTATCCATTCCGCTGGATTTAACAATACTTAGCGAATCCGTCAGATTTGCAATCATACCTTCTATCGGCTCTGCCTTCATATATTCAAGTATTTGTCTTCTTAATACAGCTCCGTTATTATCTGAAGCAAAGCTTACCCCTGTGATAGACGCATCTTCACATTCAAGTCCAAGAAGGGTGGTGGATCTTTCCAGCTTACCAATATCTGTTAGTTCAAAATTTTTTTGTACATAATGTTTTAAGTGTTCTTCAGCATTTACCACAGAAGGTGATGTACCTCCATATGAAATATCAGTCATTATAAGTCCGTATCTTTCAAATAGTGCCCTGTTATATTCTGCAAGTACAGAATTCATGGCAATATCCATAACACATTCTGTTTTCATTCTTATTGCACCGATCCTGGCTCCGCTATACAGAGTCAGAATCAGTGAAAGAATAATGCTTATAGAAAGCGACAGATATACTGTCATGTATCCCTTAACCTGTGATAACATGAGTATCAGCCTTAATCACTCTGAAAATTTCTTCTACAATTCCGTCAATCTGGTCTTTAAATACCATTACAAGGCCAATTAAAACCACTATAATAAGAACAACTTCGACTGTTCCCATTCCGGATTCATCTTGCATAAAGTTCTTTATACAAGATAAGAATTTTTTTCCTTTTGTAGTAATTTTTTTCATTTTAAATTCCTCCTAAAATTATTTATGTAAAACCCCTTGGGGTAATACTCAAAATGTAATAAGTGCAGGGATCATGATGATAACCATAACTATAAGAAGCATCATGAACATAGGTATAAGAAGCTTTGTTCCTGCTTCCTCACCCAGTTTTCTGGCCAGATCCATTCTTTCTTCGTAAGCCTTTACAGATTCTTCCTGCAAAAGCTTCAAAAGCTCACTGTTACCTTTTCTCAAATTCTGAGATAAAAGAGTAGCAAACCTTGTATATTGCTGCAATCCGCATCTCATGGCAAAGTTTTCATATGCCGTTTGCTCTGAAATTCCGCTGTTCATTTCATATACAGTTCTTTTTATTTCAGAATTTAAATAATCTGTTTTTTTCTTACTGTTAAAAAAACCGCTTTTCTTAAGGGAAAGCTTTTGAAAAATATTTCTGACAGTCATTCCTGCTCCAAGATATAGCACCATCTGGCTTATAAACTGTGGATAGGCTCTTAGCATCTGTCTTCTTCTCTCTTCTACCTGAGTATCCAGATCTTTGTCTTTAAAAAAGTACACAGCTATGGCAGATGCAATAGTTAAAAATAAAATCATTCCACTATTATTTTGCACATCTTTCTTCCAGGTAATGCTGTGTTCACCGCTAGCATCCGTATCTGGCAGTAACATTATCTCGTCATATATTGTTTCCTTCTCCTGGTACTTTAAGCTTTTATCTATCTGTATTTTTAATAGCTCAAGAGGTGTTAAATCAGGCTTATGAATTATAATCGGAAGCATTTGTATCCATATATTTTCTCCATAAGAAAATGTTGCTGTCAGAACTACTGCTTCACCTTCTTTTGGAAGCTCATATACCACATCCATCTCAAGGCTTCCATCGTTATGAATTATTTCTGAATTACTGCTTTTCCAATGTATTTCAAAGGGATATCCTGAAATTTTATCCGAAAGATTTAAATTAGACTTTACTTCATCTAAAGATGCATTTTCTGCAAGAATTGTTTCTTCAAGATGTTTTGTAGCTTCTACAAATAATTGCTCGGCCTGATCCTTTGTATACTGTCTTTCATCAAGTTCAAGATCAAAGTTTCCTATTTCCTTTCCGGCTTCAAAGGCCTTAATGCTTTCTTTTGTAGAACCTTCTCCATAACTTTTTCTTTCTATGTAAAAGCCAAACTCATTTTTCTTAAGATTATCGTTATGGGCAGCCGCAAAGGATAATACTGCCAAAATCAGGCCTGCTGAAAGAATATAAATAATTAGTTTTATCTTCTCTAAATAATAATTTTTTGCGGATTCTTCCGGTTTTTTATTTGGATAAAGCCTTTGCATATTTCTGCTTACAATATCTCTTTTTTTAATTAGTGCTTTTTTATCCAAAAATTCATATATTATGGCACAAAGCCTTGATACAAGTTTCTCCATAGCTCCGTTCCTCTATATTTCTATATCAATAATCTTCTCTGCCATATAAACTGCGGCAATGTATATGACCATGCATACCGTCATTACAGCTTTCCCAAGCACATTTGCATATAAAGGTTCAAAAAAGCCTTTGTTTGTGGCACTTACATATAGAATAATGAAAAACGGTACTGCTTCCATTATTCTTGTTTCCATTCTTTTAGAGGCTATTAAGACATCTATTTCTTTCTCTACATCTATTCTTCTACTTATCATACGAATTGAGGAATTTAATATTTCTGTCATATTACCTCCACTCCTCTTTGCCACAGCAAAAACCGCTGCAAATTCCTGAATATCCATATTTCCACTTCGTTCACCAAGATCTGTAAGCATATCTTCTAGAATCAGATTGTTTTTTAGTCCAATTGTTATTCGTTTCATCTCTTTATATATAAGGCTGTTTTTTCCATATAGTGATAACATGTCCTGGACCGCTTCATTAAAAGCATTTTCTATTGAATAGCCTGCTTTTCCTGCAGTAGTAACCGATAATATTGCATCCTTGAATTGGATTCCCAGTTCTTTACACGCCTTTTCCTTTATTTTTCTTTTCTGATAGACAAAAAATGGAATTATGGCAGGAAGCATTATGATTACCGCAAATACAGAATTATAAAATGTATATCCCAAAAGAATGCATAATCCTGTCCCCTTTAGAAGAATGATTAAATCTTCTTTAGTCAGTCGGTAATGTAAGGCCTGCTGAAAGTAGTTTTTCAGTATATTTAAGTTCATTTATTTTCTCCCATTCACCAATAATAATTCCTTTTTCATTCTGTCCTTTTTCAATAAACTTATATAGGGTTCTTACTTCTATCTGTCCGCTTTGAGGATCCAATTCCCGCTCCAGCTCGCAGATTTCCAGAAGCTTTCTTGATCTGTCTCTAAGTCTGCCCAAATGAACTACTATATCTATTCCTGAGGCTATCTGTCCCCGTATGGCAGGGAGAGGCAGTTCCATTCCCATCATTACCATGGTCTCAAGTCTTGATAACATATCCTTGGCGCTGTTGGCATGGCCTGTGGACATGGATTTATGACCTGTATTCATAGCCTGCAACATATCCAGACACTCACCGCCTCTGACTTCCCCCACCACTATTCGGTCAGGTCTCATTCGAAGAGATGATTTTATGAGATCTCTTATTGTGATCTCTCTACAGCCTTCTATATTTGCATTTCTTGTTTCCATTCTTACAATGTTAGGAACTCCTGTTATTTGCAGCTCTGCATTGTCTTCGATGGTTATTACTCGTTCATCCTTTGGAATACTGTTTGAAATTGCATTAAGAAATGTGGTTTTACCTGAACCTGTTCCGCCTGATATAAAGACGTTATATCCTGCCTGAACCAGAACACTTAGAAACTTGCTTAAATACGGTGAAATAGAACCAAGTTCAATTAATTTTTCCATTGTAAAAGGCTTTTCCGGAAATCTTCGTATTGTTAAAATTGGGCCGTTTAATGCTATAGGGGCCAGCACAACATTTACTCTGGAACCATTTTCAAGTCTAGCATCTACTATTGGAGATGACTCGTTAACAACTCTGTTACACTTTGCAACTATCTGTTGTATCACATCTTCCAATTTTTCTTTATTATCAAAGGACATGTCATATTTAAAAAGACGTCCTGATTTTTCTATAAAAATATTGTCGGGACCATTGATCATTATTTCCGTGACCCTTGGGTCATCCACAAGATCCTGTAAAATATCAAGCCTTCGTATGGAATCAAAGACTTCACTTCTTAGCCTTTTCTTTTCTTCAATTGATATATCCAGATTCCTGCACTTTTCAGAAATCTGCTCATCTATAAGATTTGTTATTTCTTCATCTTTTATATCTCTGGAATAATCTATAGAACTTAATAAGCCTTCTTTTACCATTTTTTTTAGCTTATCATGTTCCATTTTCCAATCCTCCAATAAGCTCTTTTGCCCATCTTTTATATCCGGCATTATTAAGTGTTCCGGTTGCTATATATGATGGTTTGATTATTCTTTGTGTTACAGCAAGGATTTTTTCATACTCGTTTTCCTTTAAAAGTGTTTCATATTGATTTATCTTATATTGAGATATCTCATCATTACTTACTGTCATGTATATTTTGCTGCTTCTTGAGAGTATTTCATATAAACCATCAATGCCTTCCGAAAGATTTATAATGATTTTTTTGAACTCTGTTTTATTTTGTATTGCCTTAAAAAGAGCATTCCACTGAATTTTGGTAATTGACTTTAATTGGGATGGAGAAATGATTGGTGCAATAATTTTACAGCCGTCATAATCCTTTACCATTCTGTCAAAATACAATAAAAATTTATCAGGGTTACAGTCCATATAATATAAAAGGTCTGACAGATTTTCCTCACAGGATATCTGAGTATATTTACTAAGGCAGGAAAAGGGTGACAATTCCAAAAATAAAACCTTCTCTTTTTGACCCAGTTCTGATGCTAATTCAACTGCAAGGGCCATCTGAGCATCTTTATCATTTAAAGATATAGATCCAATAATATCCAAAGCACTACTACCTTCAAAATTTTTTCCAAGGATATTATCAGGTAGTTCCATGCATACATCTACCAGACTGTTCAATATCATCTTACTAGGGACATATTTGTTTATTCGTACTATATTGTCATTTTCTGCCACTTGATTTATTCCTGCATTATCCTCTTGAAGTAAAATTATATTCTGACATATATTCTTTTCTACATCCTCATACTCCTTTTCAGATATAATCAGTACCATAATGTTTTCTTTATTCTGAAATTCATTTAAGCTGTTTGAATTTGTAAAATCATATATTTCAAATTCCAGACTAAAGTTTGTTCTCAAATATTCATCAAGCCTGTAGCAATAATCCTCTTCGGAATCACAAATTGCTATTATGGGACCGGATTGAATAATCTTTTCTTTATTCATCAGACTGTCTCCTCAAAACAATGTACTTATATTTATTCCTAAATAATTCAATAAAATGCTTATTCCTATTGGAAGGGCAAAATGAATTGTTTTTATCTTTCTGTGTTTTATGATCATACATAAAATGGATATAATTCCTCCGATAATGAAAGAATTAATTATGCAGGATAGAGTATCCTGTCTTGATAAATATGGCGCTATAGCCATAAATAATTTAATGTCTCCTGCTCCGAGACCGCGTATAATATATAGAGGTACCAGAAGTGCTAATATAAAAAGCTGCATCATCAGGGTATTAAAAAGCATCCCAACTCCCTGAATACCCACCAATGCCATTCCAAATAACATTCCCGGTACAACCCATATATTATAAATCTTATCTTCGATTAAATCTGAGATAATCGCACCCGAAACAAGAATAGTCAAGTAAAGCATGCTGTGTAAATCTAATTCTCCTTCTGTGCAAGATACTTGTTCATACTAACTACAAACGACGTTCTAATGAAGCTTTCTATGTGAAGCACAGTATCCGGAGGTGATTCCTCGGGCAGAACGCCAAAATGCATATACAAACGGAATTCGATTAGCAGTCATAAAACGCGCTTGTGCTAGCAAATGGATAGCCGATTCAAACAAGAATTTTTTCGACATATTACTTTTTTCTACTGATACAAGCCTCGGCCGGGCAGATATATCAGTCTATGAGCTTTTATATCTGGTAAGTTCATCAGCCAAGATGTTTACCATGAATATTTGTAATGCTTCATAGCGAAATTGATAATAACAAGGGATTTTATATTTGTAAAGAGAAAAATCATAATTTATATATTTTTGTAAAAAATGCACTAATATATGATTTGCACTCTTGAAAATTATCTTATGAAATTTTTATAAGCATTGAAAAAACAGAGCTTTCAGATGTTACAAAAAACATTTGTTCAGCTCTGTTTTCTACTTATTAATACTAATTTTCGTTAATCTATGTATATTTTATTTGATTTATTAAAACTGTTTATACTGTATATCCTCGATTTTTATTAAAGGTCATGCTTTCTACAAGACTGTTTTTTCCATAAGTCAGTCCTGCATATACTTCCTGGGTATTTACCATAAGTGACTTTCTATTGTCCTGTTTTTCAAGTTCAACATAGGCTTCATGCAGTCTCTTAAAAACTCCTTCAACCTGTTCAAGGCAGTTAATATTTAAATGTCCTGCTGCCCTGAGAAGCTCCTTTTTTTCAAAAAGATATAGACCTATAAGATTTCTTGCCAGTTCATAATTTAAATCAAGAGACTGAATCAGTTCATCAATAACATTTTGGGCATTTGAGATTTCTTTGGCAAGAGCCACATAATCAGCTTTCTGCAATGCATTTTGGGCATCTTTAATATAGTCCAGTTCCATTTCATATAAAATTGTTATAAGCTGTGTGCTGTTAGCACCGGAAATTCTTAATGTATAATCCTTTTTCTTATCTATTGTCATAAGCAGTCCTCAATTCTTCTAAAACCCATTTATTGTAACAATGTAAGAACCTGTGAAGGTCTTTCATTAGCCTGTGCAAGCATTGAAGTTCCTGCCTGGGACAATACCTGCTGAGTGGAATAAACTGTCATTTCTTCCGCCATATCCACATCCATTATCCTGGAATAGGATGCTGTCATATTTTCACTTGTTACGTCAATACTCCTTGATGTATGCTCAAGTCTGTTCTGATAAGCACCAAGGCGGCTTCTAATTTTAGATACTTCGTTTATAGCATCGGAAATTCTAGTTATTGCTTCATCAACTCCGATATAGGGTGCTTTTTCTCCTATTTCTTTTGATGCAGTCAATATATTATATATTTTTATTCCTTTTTGTTCGTCTGTAAGAGATGTATCTGCTACTACTGCATCTAATTTTTCCTGTACATCTTTAGTTATGAAATATGTATTGTTAAATGCTGTAACCTTTTCTACTGCTGTATAAGCATTACCTACCTCATCTGTCATGGTATGTATTTCATTAATTTTGTCTATTATTTCCTGATAATCTTCAACGTCACTTGCTGTAGGATATGATGTAATATACGTACCCAAATAGTATTCATAACTTGAAGTACTGCTTGCGGCAGAATATGAAATCCCTTCCCAGATTGTTGTTGCAGTAGTTTCATCAGCAGCTACTATTGTCAGATTATATTCTATATCATCTTGTATTGTTCTTGTAAAATCTATATATTCCAAACCGAGGTTGGATAAATTTGTCGTAGGAATGCGAATATCCAATGTTTGGCCTTCATTAGCTCCAACCTGCATTTTCATTGATCCTTTAGCTGTAAGGTCAAGGTTAATAACATCATCTTCTGATATGTACGTATCAACCTTTAATTCTATTTCATGACCTTTTTGATCTTTAATGGTAACTATGTCATCTATTACTGTCACTGAAGCATCTTCCATATATATACTTCCGTCTGAAGCATATACATTTACAGTTTCTTCTGAGACCGCATAGCCATTTGAATCTACCATTGTAACCAGATCATAGGAATCATATGCAAGGTTTATTCCGCTTCCTACATAGGCACCTGAAGTTTCATCATAATAGTATCCGATTGTATAGACATCAGCTTCCATTTTATCGGAATAAGAATTCACTTTTATTTCCGGTATGGTTGCAAAATAATCTGTACCATAGCTTGATATATAACTTCTTGATATTGTTGCATAGCCTTTTAGATCAAAGCTTCCATCAAGTATATTTTGTCCGTTAAACTGCGTAACTTCCGTTATTCTCTCAATCTCATCTTTTAACTGATCTATCTCATCCTGGATATTTTCTCTGTCATTTGCACTTACTGTTCCATTGGCTGCCTGAATTGCCAGTTCATTCATCCTCTGAAGAATATCGTGAATTTCCGAAAGTGCTCCGTCTGCAGTTTCTATAACTGATATTCCATCATTTGTATTATTGCCGGCAACATCAAGGCTTTTGATCTGTGCATTCATTCTTCTGGACATTGCAAGTCCTGAAGGATTATCCTTGGCATTTGCTATTTTTAAACCACTGGATAAACGTTCTATTGAATCTGCCAGCAAGCTGTCATTGGTCTTTAATGCATTATTTGCGACCATTGCCGATACGTTGTAATTAATCTTCATAGAAACCTCCGATTTTATAATGCTTTAATAAAAGCACTTGCCATTCCTAAAAGCTCTCTGGTATCGGAAATTCCATTTCCCGATCCGGTGATCAACCGGCTTGAATCTGTCGCCCGATAAAGAACAACAATATTTTCTTCACTTGTTTCGTATTGCGGAAATAACCCTGAAAGATTCTTTAATAGTCTTTCCTTAACTTCTTCCATATATTCTGATTGATATGAGTTTTCTCCCATATCTGTCAAAATTGCTCCCTTAAGTTTTCCTTCTTCTTCATAAAGAGATACAGACATATAGCCATAATCCATAGTTCTTATACCGGCTTCAACCTTTGTTCCCTGCTCACTATCCTCATTAAGAACTACATGCATAGAAACAGTTTTGCCTTCAATTTCTACAGGAATGTCATAACTATGTTTTTTAGCCATATTACTAATTACATTTAACTGCTTATGAATTAAGGACAAGGCTCTGACATCTATGTATTTATCAGCTTGATTCAAGAGTATCTCTTCAATGTTTTGTTCTATTTTTTGTAAATGATTTTGGTATTTTTCATCAAAGCCTTCTTCTTCAAGTTCTTCTGCTATATCCAGGTATTCTTTGTCTGCATCTTTTGAAAAATCACTGACTTTATTCCAAATTGATTTTCCACCTCTATATCCCTGTCTTTGAGACATCATAGCCTGAAGGGTATTGGTATTTATATTTATATCATTTTGTATAAGATTCTCCATGGAAGCCGAAGTATCTTTTGACATAAGGATATTTCTAAGCTGATTTGCCTGTTCTTTATAATATTTATTATTTAGTTCCTTATCCTCAGGAAGTTCCTCCATGGCTTCTGCCAGAGATACAAGTGTTATATCCATATCCGGACTTAATATATGGAGTTTTTCCGGTTCAATATTGTCATAAACCGTTTTAGATTTCGCAGAATAAAACTCAAATGCACTGTTTATTTGCTCTGAGATATTTTTTGTTGTTCTTTCTTTATGTTCTATGCCGCCAAAATTATCATCTACCTTATAATCCATACCTTTATCTGCAGTTTTAAGTGTTCGTGATGCTGTAAGAAGATTATCCAGAGTCATTTCCATATTACTGTTTAAAAGCATTCCTATTGCTGCATCATCTGTTTTTTGCAAATTATTAAACAGCCTGTATATTCCTATATATGACTCTCTTTCCTCTGAAGTTATATCGTCATTATTTTCCAATTTATAAAGAAATCTTGCGTATTTTTCATCAACTGCAGAATCTTTTACATCTTCGCTTTCAAGATATTCAAGAGCTTCATCTATTGTCATATCCAGCGGGTTTTTACCGTCCCTTATCATTTTTAAAACAGTACCCGGATTTAATTTTTCCACTACATTTTGAAGCTTTGAATCCCACATTCTGACATTTTCTATATTTTCACGGGTAAGAGACATACTGTTATAACCCAGTATCCTCACAGCACGCTTATTGCTGTCTGTCTTTTCAAGTCCAATATCTTCTAATATATCCTCTACATTTTTAAAAGCCTTTTTAATATTATCTCCCAGATCTTTTCTAGGCTTTGTCATAAGAGTTTCATAAGCCTCTCCTGCACTTTCATAGGCAAGCCTGAGATTTTGTGCCCTTGTTACAACAACGTCCAAAGATACAACATTAAACTCTTCTCCTATGGCTCCTACTATGGATAATGGGGCCTGTTGCATAAAACTCAATCTTTTATTTACAAGATTGAAGGTTTCACTATCTACAGGAGTTCTTACTCCCTGTGTTATTCTGTCAGTTATTTCTTCTCCTGCAACATCTTCTCTTATGGCCTTCTGAAGCCTATTTATCACATCGGCAATAGGTTCTGTATCAATTTGAAAGCCGCTTCTTAATAATTTAATATTGGCCGCAGCTGTCATTGACAGTCTGATTTCCTGCATTTGTTTTTGAACCATGAGCTCAGTCTGATTATTATTTTCTGCTTGCTGCAAAATAACAGAATCTTTTATTATATTTTTATTTTCAAAATCCTTTAAGGCTATATCTATATTTTTCTGAGCCTGGCTTAAATTATTTATATTTATTTTTTTTCCGGAAGAAACTATTTCCCTAATTGCTTCATCACTGATATTATCTACATCATTTTTTATTCGCAGCGCCTTATTAATAAGGTTTTCTTCTTCGGAAAGATTAGCTTCTTCGACTTTTTTTCCACTGACTATAGCATTTATGGCTGCTTTAACTATCTTGTCCTCTTCTACCGGAAAAGATATATTTTTAAGCTCTTCCATTTTGGTTAAATTATCCGTTGTAAGTGGAAGTCCCTGTTCAATTATCCACCTGGCATCCTCTAAAATTTGGATGTTGTCCACATCAAAGCCGGCTTCCTCAACTATACTTTGAGCCTGGTCTTTGATTTGATCCCAATTCAGTACATCAGCTTTCTGAGCAAAATATCCTGATGAATCCTGAGCATAGTAGCCTCTGCCCATGGTTGTCTGACCATTGGTACTATGAACTGACATATAAAAATTATCTATTGTCGGCTCTACCTGATTTGCAGTCATATATCTCATTGTACTTTCGCTAAGGCTTTCTATTTCAGATACTCTGTCAAAAGCTGATTTTATATCCTCTGCAACCTGCCTTGTAAGTGGCAAATCATTTTCTTTAAAATTATCCTTAATACTTGTCGCAAGGGATCTGCTGCCTGTTATTTTGGTTAGTTGTTCTATATTAAGATCATCATTATAACCTTCAATAGAGGTTCCTGCTTCAGCAACTACAGCTTTAATCTTATCCAGTATGGTTACAGCAGTTTCTGGATCCAGTTCATTAAAGTCAAAGCCTTCCTCTGCTGCCTTCCCATAATCTTCTGCAGACATGGTATTAGACATCAAAACCTTATAGTTTTCTTCCAAAGAGATATCTTTATTAGCAGCATTATCCATTATAGTTTCTGCTGTTTTTGCTGATTTTTCACCATAGACATCATTATTAAAAATATTTGAATTTAGATTTACTGCGTAGGCACTTCCCTTTGCCAATCCACTGCCTTCCGGCTTGTAAACAGGTCTTTGCCCTACTTCCATGTAGGCCTTGGAACTGTCATTATTATCAAGCCCGGATATTGTCTGAAAATTTATATTCATAAATACCGCCTTACGCTTTAATAGAAAAAAGAGGTAACGATTTTATTCGTCACCTCTTATTTCGGCATTGATATTTATTAACTTAACCTTTTTTCGTTTTTGTTAATTTCTTTGATTCTGTTTTATTTTCCAAAGTCTTTGTATTTTTTGCTTTCGAAGTCTTTGCTTCAGGATTTGTAAATCTAAATATTTCTGCACCATAAGCAGGAAGATCAAACTCAAGATAATATGGTTTTTTGTCACATTCTTCTTTTACTGCTGTCAATTTTTCAGGGATATGTGAACCTACTCCTGCATACTTTGAATCCGCACTATCAAGAATATGTGTATAATTTCCCGCAAACGGTACTCCAACTCTGTATCCCTGTCTCTCTATTGGTGTAAAGTTAAGGACAAAGAGAATATCATCTACTCCGCTTTCTGCTCTTCTATAGAAGGTGTATATGCTTCTGTCTGTATCATCAGCATTTATCCATTCAAATCCGCCCCAGTCATTATCTACACTCCATAAAGCAGGATATTTACGATAAATTTCAAGAAGATCTCTGACATAATCCTTCATTCCTCTGTTAAGTGCTTCACCAAGAAGGAACCAGTCAAGCTCTCTTTTTTCACTCCATTCTCTTTCCTGACCAAAGTCCTGTCCCATAAAGAGAAGTTTTTTGCCGGAATGACCAAACATATATGTGTAGCCGACTCTGAGATTAGCATACTTATCTACCTTATAGCCTGGCATTTTCTCAACCATAGAGCATTTTAAATGAACTACTTCATCATGAGATAGTGGAAGAATATAATTTTCCGATTCATTATAGCTCATTGCAAAGGTCATCATGTAATGTGCACCTTTGCGGAAATATGGATCAAGCTTCATATATTCACAGAAATCATGCATCCAGCCCATATTCCATTTAAATGTAAACCCAAGTCCGTCATCCTCCGGTTTTGCTGTCACCTTAGGCCATGCAGTTGATTCCTCTGCTATTGTAAGTACATTAGGATAGGTTCCTCTTACAACACTGTTAAGGTGTTTAAAGAATTCTATTGCTTCAAGATTCTTATTTTCACCATATTTATTTGGAACCCACTGTCCGTCCTTCTTACCATAATCCAGATAAAGCATGGATGCTACTGCATCTACCCTAAGTCCATCAATATGAAACTCTTTTATCCAGAAAAGTGCATTTGCTATAAGAAAGTTCTTAACTTCAGGGCTCTCCAGATTAAATATCTTGGTACCCCAATCCGGATGCTCTCCTTTTCTTGGATCCGGATGCTCAAATAAACATTCACCATCAAATCTTCCCAATGCAAATTCATCTGTTGCAAAATGGGCCGGTACCCAGTCAAGAATGACTCCAACACCTGCCTTATGAAGCTTATTTACAAGATACATAAAATCTTTTGGTTCGCCGTATCTTGCTGTTGGTGCATAATATCCGGTTACCTGATATCCCCAGGATCCATCATATGGATGCTCTGCAATTCCAATAAGCTCTATATGAGTGTATTTCATTTCCTTAAGGTAATCCACGATCCTGTCTGCAAATTGTCTATAGGTATAAAAACCATCCTCTGTTCCATCAGGATGTTTCATCCAGGATCCGATATGACATTCATATATTGCAAGTGGCTGCTTGTTAGGATCCTTATCCTTAACAGATTCATACCACTTTTCATCAGACCATTTAAATCCGCTAAGATCTGTTGTTCTTGACGCATTACCCGGTCTCATCTCTGCATAATTTGCGAATGGATCAGCTTTATAAAGCTTCTTGCCTTCAGGAGTTTCAATCAAATATTTATAAAGTTCTCCTGTACCTACTCCCGGGATAAATATTGTATATATGCCACAAGCTTTGCTTCGCTTCATTGGATACATTTCTTCATCCCAATTATTAAAGCTTCCTATAACATGTACACTCTTAGCATGTGGAGCCCATACAGCAAAAAACATTCCCTTTTTGCCCTTTTCTTCCGATGGATGTGCTCCAAGCTTATTATAAATATCGTAGTGAGTACCTTGTCCGAACAGATACTCATCAGTTTCAGAAATGAATACAGAATTACTCATATTTGCCCCCTCAATGCATGAAATCTTTTTCTCTTAGAATAATCATATCTTCATCATCAAATCTTTTTCCTACCAGCGTATCGACAAAATGTGAAACACTTTTCTTATCCGCATAGTATATTGCATCGTCTACAATATCCTTTACTTCTGCAAGTGTAACATCATGATCAAGTGTCTGACGCTCTTCTATACAGGTATGCAATGCCAGTATTCCCAAATTATCTATTGCATACTCTTTTTCCAGGGCATATTGCTTTGCATATGCCACAAGAGACTCATCATCCAAGGCTTCAATATCAACTCTGACATTAAAGCTTTCCTTAAGTCCCGGATTCTTTTCAAGGAATTTATCAATTTCTTCCTTGGTATCTTCAAGGATTACTATCATTCCTCTATTCTCGTTCTGCAATGCCTTTTGCAGATTAGCTACTGTATCAGCCTTCATATCTGTTGCCCTCTGAATAATCAAAGCACCATTTGAAAGCTTTTCTAAAATTGTATTTACACTCTTTTTGTTAAGAGAGTTAGCTGTTATCTTTGCTACCTTACCTGAGAAATTAGAATCAGAAACCTGCACAGACTTAATAAGTCCCTTTGCAAGTGAAACTGTACCTGCGCCTTCTTCTCCTGTAACTATTGCATTATTGGTATAAGATGCCATGCTAAGTGAATCTATGGCATTTATAATTTGTCTTCTGGATTTTTTGTGATGTATATATGGTCCAAAAAGTTCCTTTTCCTCAGGAGTCATAGTTCTTACACGTTCTTCTATTTCTCTTGATTCCTTGTCAACTGATTTCTCAGTTTTTTCTTCATCACTATCCTTATAAAGCTTTTCTACAGGCTGCTTCTTTTTCTCTTTATCAGCTTTCTTTTCCTTTATAACTTCGGCATCATCCTTATCTGAAATTTCGCTTTCAGTTTCTGATACTGCCTGGGAATCTTCTGCTTCTATCTCTGTCTCTTCTGCAGTTTCTTCCTCAGTCTCAGTTATCTCTTTATCATTTTCAACAGCTTCCTGTAAAACAGCCTCATCTTCAGATTCCAAATCCTGAAGTGCTTCTTCTGAAGGCTCCTCTGATATTTCTTCGGTAGTTTCTGTCTCTACAGTGCCTTCTTTAGATTTATTTTTCCTGTCATCAATTGTTTTTAAAGTTTTTCTGGCCAAATCTTCAAGGCCTTCACTTGAATATTCAGGAGTTATTATATTATCCGGTTTTACTGTAGATCCCGGAGTAATTTCTACAGGCTCATCTTCTTCAGAATCTACCACCTGTGAAACAACCTCATTTAAAAGCTGTTCCTGACGCTCTTTGGCCTTCTTGGAATGAACATTCTCTTCCTTTTCTTTTTGAAGCGCATCAGCTATAGCCTTTTCAATTCTCTCCTGAAGACCTGCCTTGGTTTTTTCATCGAAATCAGCAAACATATCACCGGTTTCATCTGAAACACGCTTTTTAATTCTGTCAAGCTGTTGCTGTTGTTGCTGTTTCTTGTATTGCTCCCAGTTTTCCATAAAATCAGAGATACTTATCTGACCTGTAATCTGCTGTTCAACCTGTTTTTCTTCCTGAACAACCATACTTATCTGTCCGTCATAATCCTGGGATAAAATATTCTCAAAGTGATTATCTGATTTATATCTGACATTTGGTTTTATTACAGCACCCGGAACTTCATCCTGAAGAGGTTCATCCGTAAAGGGTACTGCAAAGCCATTATGCTGTAAAGCTTCTCCGTTACTGTTTTTAGGTCCGGATTCCTGGTGTCTTTGAGCTGCTCTTACAAATGGATCTTCTTTTTGAAGCTGAGCTTCAAATTCTGATGTCATTGTAGCTGCAATCTTTTCAGGTTCCTGTTCCTGAGTGTTAAAAAATACTTCCTGCATATCAGGAGCTTCTGAAGCATTTTGATAATTTTCCGCACCGGAAAAGGCCTTAGTTTCCTGATCATCTCCAATGACTTCTCTAAGGCTTTCTGCAAGAGCTTCCTGTAAGTTAATAGTATTAAAGTTTCCTACATCTACAGGTTTAATCTCTATATCATTTTCCACCACCGGCTGTTCAAATACTTTTGTCTCATCTGAAACTGCTGAATAAACCTTTGTTTCATCAGAAACAGGTGAAAAAACTCTTGTGTCATCCGTAACCTGATTATACCCCTGGTTCTGTATATACTCATATGCATTTTGGTACTGCTGCTGATTATCATATTGATAAGAATTATCAGTCTGTGAGTACTGATTTTGTGGATCGTACTGTTGCTGTGCATATGCCTGATTATACTGTACTTCCGGATTAGTGTACTGATTCTGTACATATTGCTGGTCATAAGTCTGTTCAACAGGTGGCAGCTCTTTAGTTGGCTGCTTAACAAGATTCTCACCTTCCGATTCTTCTTTTTCATCCAGCACAGATTCAGTTACTCCGCCTGTAAACCCACTCTTATATCTTGTATATCTATCCTGCTGCTCAGGGGAAAGTGGTTCATGAAGTGCCTTAAGCTCAAGAGCCTTCATAACGTATCTTCCCTCTCCGAACCAAAGAAACATTTCATCGCATTCTTCTACGCACTCAGTAGTAAGTCCCACTCTGTGATAAAGATATGCAAGTTCATATGCCCATTTCTCTTTATAATCGTGCTTTTTGAGCTCTTCGAGTACCGCTATCCTCTCCTCAAGACTTACATCCTGAGCCTCATACAGCTTATACTGCAATATATATCTTGCTGTATCTCTTGGTGCAATTCTTACAAATTCTTTGTAGTATTCAATTGCCTGAACAAATTCACCCATTTTTATGGATAATTCGCACAGAGAATATACTATATTTCTGCCTAAAGGGTATCTATCATAGGCTAAAAGGAGTATATCCTTACTTTCTTCAAATCTTCTGTTATATTTATACAGATCACTTATAGTGCAGAGCATTGCAATACTTTTAACTCTTTTCCAGTCAATAATATCTGCAATCTCAACTGCCTCAGCAAATCTTCTTTCCTTAATGAGAGACTTAATTTCGTCAGCTCTTACTTTATATTCATACTTATCCAAAATATCCCCACCTCTTTTGGTGTATTTTCCTATTTATATACAATATCTAGTGTTAAGTTTATCATACGCCTATATCTATGTCAAAAGGTCAAAGCGCCTATTTATCTTTGATTTCACTGCACTTTCGATGCTTTTAATAAATCCGAAAAAGCGGCAAATTCCTCAAGAGATAGTGCCTCACCTCTGACCGTAGATGAAAGTCCCATTTTTTCCAATGCACTTTGAATATCTGCCTTTGAAAACTCTCCCAGGGATGAAACGCTATTAAGCATTGTCTTTCTACGCTGATTAAAAGCAGCTCTGATAATCCTGAACATCAGCTCCTCATCTGATGCGGTAACAGGAAGTTCCTTATAGCACTCAAGGTGAATAATCTCAGAGCTTACTCCAGGCTGTGGTATAAAGCTTGAAGGCGGAACTACCATAACTGTTGAAGGTTTTGCATAATACTGAACAGCCAGTGACAAAGCACCGTAATCCTTTGATCCGGGGCCCGTTTCCATTCTGTCTGCCACCTCCTTTTGTACCATGACAGTTATACTATCTATGGGAAGGTGCTCTTCAAACAATCTCATAATGATAGGTGTTGTTATATAGTAAGGAAGATTAGCCACAACTTTTACAGGCTTTCCACCATTATGCTCTCTTACAATTTCTTCAATATCTGTTTTTAAAACATCATTGTTAATAATCGTTACATTATTATATTCGGACAAGGTATCCTTTAAAATAGGGATAAGCGCCTTATCTATCTCTATGGATACAACTTCCCTTGCGTTTTCTGCAAGGTACTGTGTCATAGTTCCTATTCCGGGGCCTATTTCAAGTACACAGTCATCTTTTGTAATGCCTGAAGCCTCTACTATGCCTTCGAGTACATTACTGTCTATCAAAAAATTCTGACCGAATTTCTTTTGAATACTTAAATTATATTTCTTTACAATCTCCAAGGTGTTTTTAGAATTACCCAGATATGCCATAAATACCTCTTTTACTATTAAATATAAAATCCCTTACCATATTATCACAGATGAAGACAGGTTTTTATATTTTATAAAATTAATTAACTTTTTTATAGAAATTTCTCGCATTTTTTTCTGTAATGCTTATAACGTCATCTACATCCATATTCTTTATTTCTGCAATCTTTTCAATTACATAAGGTAAATTTAAGGATGAATTCCTCTTGCCCCTGTTTGGTTCCGGTGAAAGATAGGGGCAATCTGTTTCCAAAAGAATGTTTTCTATAGGTGCATATTCAACAACTTCCTTTAACTTTTTGCCATTTTTAAAGGTTACTACACCTCCGATTCCCAAATAATAGCCCATATTTAAATATTCTCTTGCCATCTCCCTGGAATATGAAAAGCAGTGAATATCCACAGTCTGCGGTGGCAAATTTGCACTTTTTATCATCTCAAGTGTATCCTGGGCGGCATCCCTTGAATGTATTACTACCGGAAGATTGACTTCTTTTGCAAGATTGAGCTGTCTTTCAAACCATTTTTGTTGAATTTCATGATCCGGCTCAGGCCAGTAATAATCAAGACCGATTTCCCCAATGGCAACAATTTTGGGATTTGATGTCTGGGCTTTTATCCATTTAAAATCTTCTTCTGTCAGATCTTTACAATCGCTTGGGTGAATTCCTAAGGTTCCGTAGATAAAAGAATATTCCTCTATAAGTTTTAAAATATTATGGCAGCTCTCTATATTGGATGCAGCATTTACTACTGTTCCTATACCTGCTGCTTTAAAGCTGTTTAAAAGTTCCTGTCTGTCAGCATCAAACTGTTCATCATCATAATGCGCATGTGTATCAAATATCATTTTTTCAACCTCTAAATAATTATATGCTTCATTTTAACTTATGTAACTTGGTTTTGAATATCCTTAAATAAAATTTTTATTAGCAAAAGCCTTTATTTTCAATGCTTTCTAAACAAAAAATAAATTTTTTCAATTTTTTTCAAAAAAGTACTTGCAAAGTAATTCAGTTCGTAGTAATATATCACTTGTCGCTGAGAGCGATACAAATTAAATAAATGCGCTGCTAGCTCAGTTGGTAGAGCACCTGACTCTTAATCAGGTTGTCCAGGGTTCGAGACCCTGGCAGCGCACGCCGAGTACTGTTTTCGTAGCTAAGCTATGGGGATGGTACTTTTTTTGTGCGTAAATTTCGCCATACAAAAATTTAACTCAAATCACTTCGAATGTACTTGCACAATGAAATGAGATTTGAATTATTTTTATATACGGCCTACACCGCGACAAAGAGAAAAATCTCTGCTTTGCCGAGTGTGTCGGCATGGATTGCTTTATAGATAAAAGTTCTAAAAAAGGAGCCTTGTTAAAAGCAAGACTCCTTTAAAGCATTAAGCTCGTTTTTCAATTTTTTCTTCCTGAATCATTGGTACATGCTCAAAAGCTGCAAGCTCAGGATGCTCTCTCTTTTCCTTTGCATAATTTTCATAGGCCGGCTTTTTATGCTTCTGATTTGCCCAGATTTCATCTGCAACAGGTGCCCATTTTGCCGCATATTCATCGCATTTAGCACAGAGATGATCAACTTCTTCCGGGCTCTCCTGGTTAGTCTGATGTGCTCCCGTTTTTTGTACCATTTCTCTGAGAAGATCAGGATTCTCCAGCATTGGGCATGGACGAAGATGATTTCTGTTAAATGGCTGTCCCTCATGATATGCCATAAACAACGGACTCTGTAACATTTCAAGAATAGAATTATCATGTATGTTAGTATTTGAGAAATGAATAAATACACAAGGCTCAGCATCACCGTTTGAATTTATATGGAAGTAATTTCTTCCACCTGCGATACAGCCTCCAACTGCTTCTCCGTCGTTTTGGAAATCCATTGGGAAGAACTCAATGTTTGACTCAGGAGAACGTACTTCTCGAATTCTATTGATTATGTACTTTCTCTGTTCAACTGTTGGCATGAGCTCCGGAGCTGCATTATTTCCAACAGGCATCAGATGGAAGTAAAATCCAAATCTTGCTCCTTTTTCCTCTAACAGATGGAAAAATTCATCACTTGTAACAGCTTCAATATTGTCCCTAGTGTAACATACAGATGTTCCAAAGATTATTCCATGGGCCTTTAATCTGTCCATTGCTGTCATTACCGCCTTGTAGTGTCCGTCACCACGTCTTGAATCGTTTGTGTCAGGCGTTCCTTCCAATGACAACATAAATGTTATATTGCCCAGTTCTCTAACCCTTTCGCACATCTCATCTGTTATAAGAGTTGAATTTGAATATAATCCAAAGAAGCAATCATTGTGCTTCTCAGCAAGCTTAAAGATTTCTTTCATTCTTGTAGTTGGCTCTCCACCGGTCATCATGTATACATATACACCCAGTTCTTTGCCCTGTGAAACTATTTTATCCATATCCTCGAATGAAAGATTTGACTTATGTCCGTATGTTCCGGACCAGCATCCTACACAGTGCATATTACAAGCCATGGTAGGATCAAATAATATGAGCCATGGAATATTGCAATTATACTTTTCTCTGTTTGCCCTTATAGTCTTTGTTCCATGGAAAAACGCCTCATAACCAAGGTTTAACAAAAGTTTTTTTGCATATGTAGGATCTGTTTCATCAATAATTCTGTTTAAAAACTTTACCCAGCGGTTATTTGGATCATTAAATGCCTTACGTACTGCTTCAACATTTTTCTTATCAGAACCGCCACCCATGAATTTTTCGTACTGGTCCACCAGTTTTAAATATGTTTTTGTTCTATCCTCTGATTTATCGATATTGTCGTAAAAATGATCAATTAATACTTTAAAAAACTCTCTTTGTGCTGCGTGTGAAACATGTTGTACCACTTTAGCCATAATCTATCCTCCTAATATATAAAATACCCCTCTTATATTTTCATTATAGGTGTGTCAATTTCTTTCTTCATTGGTCAAAAAAATTTATTCGTCGTATTTTTGGACAAACTCATTATTCTGTCCGTTTTTTTACACTTTTTAATGAAATAACATTGATGATAAGATATAATCAGTAAGTAAATTTTAAGTAAATTATTATTACGGAGAAAAAATTGGATACAAAAAATATTACACGTCTTATGATCACCACTGCTGTAGACCGTGGTATTAAAGAAATGGCTGATGATCCCAAAAGAACCCTTAGAAAGCTGGCAGATATGGGCAGGCAGTTTTCTACAGGAAGATTTCAGCCAGAAATATTTGAAGTTATAACTACAATACTAAAAAAAGAAGACAGTCCTTATTATAAATTACTTCAGGACTTTATTTTCACAACAGACTTTAACTGTATTAAAACCTTTGGTATTAATATGGGTTATGACAGTTGGACCTATTATGCAAGGGTTCTTAGAAAAAAATCACAGGAACTGGGTTTTTATATTCCCTGGGTCATAGATTTTAGATATGAACCTGCTGATTCTTCCCATTCATCTATCCAAACCAAAGATATGCAAAAAATTATAGATCAGGCTCAACCTCTTGGTTGTAACACCTATTGTATTTTAAATGACGGTGAATTTTCTACTAATACTGATATATATGATCTTTTTATAAAAAATGAGTACTGTGGTTTCTTTTATTTATTAAGTGATGCTCAGGTTACATCTGTACAGGCTTCTAAGCTCAAAAAGGCCGCAAATGTACTTTTACTGGTAAATGCGGATTCTCCAAATGCCAAAGATACCTGTCAGCTGCTGCATGACTCAGGAGTTCTTTTTTCCATATATAAGGTTTATAACGAGGAAGATATTGATAAACTATCAAATCCTGAATATTACAATTCATTGCTTGACTATCACAGTGGGATGATTTTTATGTTAAAAGATTCTACCTGCAAAACTTCTGCAGGTCCTATTATTAAAGACCTTAGATTAAATCAGGAGGTTCCTGCCATTCTCTGGGATTTACTGTACGATTCAAACCTTATAAGTACAATTTTATGCCATTCAGATTGCTCACTTAGATTTGATAACGATGGTAGTGTATATTCCAATAATGATTCTCAGCTGAATATAATAAATAACGACATTGCCCTTACAGATATTATCAAAAAAACAATGCCTGAATTTGAAGAAACAGATGATAAATAAACTTTATAAATAGATATAAAAAAGTGCCGATTACCGATTTAATTCTTCCAAAGTAGATTAAATAATCCTTTTTGGAAGCTTTTAAATCAGTTTCGACACTTATTTTTCATCTTCAATAATTTTAACTGCAAGTCCAAGACTTATTATTTTTAGTCTGGAAACAAATTCGTCAGGAGTTATCTGCATACCTTCCGTAAGCCATCTCATAATAGCCTGTAAAAAAGCATCTCCAAAAAAGGTAACAAAGAAATCCTGTAATTTTTCCTCTTTATACAAATCCTGAATAAAAAATTCACTTATAGGTGCGATTGTTTCCAATACATAATCATGGAAATTATTTTGTCCCTTTATTTTAAGGGCTTCTCCATAAAACTCTTTGTCATCGTAAAATTTATTACAAATGTCTTCGATTAGATCCCACCCATTCTTATAGGATGCAAGATTCATTTTTCCGACAAAATCTACGTAGAATATCCAATTGACCAGATCGTATTTATCCTTAAAGTGGTAATAAAAGCTTTTCCTATTCATGCCACAAGCATCGCATATATCAGAAATACTAATCTTTTCAAATGGCTTTTCTTTCATTAAATTTTTTAATGCTGTTGCCAAGGCATTCTTAGTTATATTAGAATCTGCCATTCTACCCCTCAACAATCCCCAAATTTATTTGTTTTCTGTTTTATCGGGATTTTCTAAAATTTCTTTCATGGTACGCCATCCCAAAACTGCACATTTTACTCTTGCCGGCATATGGGATATATCCTTAAGGGCCGCTGCATCATCAAGCTCTTCAAGTTTATCATCATCTTTTACATCACCCTTTATCATTCCCATAAAAAGATCAGAGCGTTTAATTGCTTCTTCCTTGTTAAGTCCGATAATGTTATCGATCATCATATCTACAGATGCCTGAGAAATAGCACATCCGCTGCCGCTGAACATAGCATCGGAAATTTTCCCTGATTCATCCAGTTTAAGCTGAAGAGTAATATCATCTCCACAGCTTGGATTAACACCTCTTAAAACCAAATCCGGATTTGACATTTCTCCCTTGTGTTCAGGTCTTAAATTATGTTCATTAACTATTTCTCTGTATAAATCCTTAAGCTCCATAGCCCATTACCTTTCTAACATTAGCCAGCTTTTCGGTAAATCTTAAAACCTCTTCCTCAGTATTATAAAAATACAGACTGGCTCTCGCAGTAGAACCAACATTTAAAAACTGCATCAAAGGCTGAGCACAATGATGTCCTGCCCTGACACATACATGATCTTCGTTAAGAACAGAAGAAATATCATGAGGATGTACACCATCCATTGTAAATGTCACAATTCCGCAATGCTTTGCAGGATCACTTGATCCATATACTTTAATATAAGGCATTTTCTTTAATTCGTCCATAAGCAGGGTTGTTAAAGCCTTTTCATGAGCGCTTATATTATCCATGCCGATTTTCTGAATATATCTAATAGCTGCCTCTAATCCTACCGCTCCTGCAGCATTCACAGTACCGGCTTCAAACTTATGCGGTATTTCAGCCCAAGTTGCATCTGTTCTTGTAACATACTCTATCATTTCACCGCCTGTAAGGAACGGTGTCATTTTTTCCAGTAATTCATATCTTGCATAAAGTACACCTATACCCATAGGTCCAAGGAGCTTATGTCCGGAGAATGCAAAAAAGTCTGCTCCAAGAGCCTTAACATCCACACTCATATGAGGTGTAGACTGAGCTCCGTCAACTATTACCACAGCTCCTTTGGAATGAGCATACTCAGCAATTTCTTTTACTGGATTGGTGATACCCATTACATTGGAAACATGACCTACTGAAACAATCTTTGTTTTATCTGTTATCTTACTTTTATACTCTTCTTCGGTAATAGTGCCATCAGCCAAGGGTTCCATAAATATAAGCTTTGCACCCTTTTGCCTTGCCACCATCTGCCATGGAAGAATGTTACTATGATGTTCCATAACAGTAATAACAATTTCATCACCCTCTGAAATATTTGAAAGAGCATAAGAATATGCTATTAAATTAATTGACTCAGTAGTATTTCTTGTAAATATTATTTCCTCAGACTTTGATGCTCCTATAAAACCGGCTACGCAGCTTCTGGCATTTTCATATCTGTCTGTTGCTTCCACACTCCAGTCATATAGTCCTCTGAGAGGATTAGCATTGGCATTTTCGTAGAAATCCTTAATAGCTTCCACAACCTGAATCGGACGCTGGGTTGTTGCCGCATTATCAAAATAAATATAATCTCCCTTTTGCAAAATCGGGAAATCTTTTCTAAGCTCTGCGAGATTAGACATTTTTATTGTCTCCTAAATTACAGTAAATTTTGAACAAAGTATTGCATCTTGCCGGCAGTAGCGCCATCTGGAATTCTTCTTACAAGGCTTTCAAGCCTTGCTCTAACCATAAGCCTTTTAGCTGCTTCTTCATCTATTCCACGGGAATTCATATAAAACAGAATATCTTCAGAAAGCTGACCAATTGTTGCTCCATGAGTTCCGTCAACATCCTCTTCCTGACAAAGAATCATAGGCATGGAGCGATTTATAACCTCAGGGCTAAGCAAAAGAGTATCCTCCTGCTCATTTCCTTTAGCACCTGCACATCCGCTCTTAAAATCAAGAGTGTCTCTGAATGCCTTTTGAGAATTATCTTCAAGAACACCTCTGAAGTACATTTCTGAGTTAGTCTTTTTCCCTCTGTGCTCAGCAATGTAATTCATATCATACTGCTGTTCACCTCTGCAAAGATATCCCGTATTATCAAGGAAATTAGAATTCTTTCCAAAAAGTGTAATATGTACACCATTCCAGTTTTTTAAAGCTCCAAGCTCGATCTGTACAATTTCTACTTCAGCATCATCATCTGCAACTCCGCCAAAATCATCAAAATGTATATATTTATTTCCAAGTTTTTGTACTTTAAAAAGCTTAAGTTTTGAACCATTCTCTGCAAGAATCTTGGTGCTTACACCCTGGAAGCCCTTTGTGTCTTCCTCAGATTCATAAAACATTACTACTGTAAGCTCTGACTCCTTGCCCAAATGAATAATCTGCCTTGAAAGGCTTCCATCGCCGTCCGAAAGCTCATAATGAATAACCAGTGGCTCTGAAACCTTTGTATTATCCTTTACATTATAAACATCCGCTTTTATATTAGCTCTTTCAAGAAGCTCATCTACATCTATGCCCATACCGGTTCTTGTAGCCTGAGCATCATTTCTGTAAGACATGTCTCCATTTGGCTTACTTAAGCCTTCATCTGCTTTAAGAGCTGCCTGTCTGTATTTTTCAAAAATAACTTCAGCAGTCTTGCCATCTACTCCTTTTTGAACCTCAACTCCCTCAGGAAGTTTTTCCGGAGCAGGTGTGCTGTTTAAATTTATATCTATTCCATTTTCATTTATGCTGCTGCCATTTAGCTGCAACCTGTTATAGGTAAGTGCAGGAATGACATTAACCTTCATATTAAGATCCATAACTGTCTCCATATATCATTGTAAAAAACAGTATCTATAAAGCCTGGACTTTATCAGCCGTTACCACTCATTTCAAGCTTTATAAGATTATTCATCTCTACTGCATATTCGAGAGGAAGCTCTTTTGATACCGGATCTGCAAATCCACTAACAATCATCGCTCTGGCATCTGCTTCACTAAGTCCTCTGGACATAAGGTAGAAAACTGCCTCATCACTGATTCGTCCAATCTTAGCTTCGTGTCCTACATCTGCATCATTTGTACGTATATCCATTCCGGGGATAGTATCTGATCTTGAAATAGAATCAAGCATCAGTGAATCACAGGAAACCGAAGCCTTAGCTCTCTTGGCGGAAGGCTGAATAACCACACTGCTTCTGTAAGTTCCAATACCACCATCTTTAGAAATGGACTTGGTTGTAATAACAGATGTAGTATCTGCTCCCTGATGTACTACCTTTGCTCCGGTATCAAGGTTCTGCCCTTTACCTGCAAATGTAATACCTGTATATTCCATCTTGGAACGATTACCCTTTAATATTGTCATAGGATAAAGATATCCTGTGTGTGATCCAAAGGATCCGGATACCCATTCCATTACTCCGCCTTCTTCAACAATAGCTCTCTTGGTATTAAGGTTATACATATTCTTTGACCAGTTCTCGATTGTTGAATAACGAAGTCTTGCATTTTTTGCAACAAAAAGCTCAACGCAGCCCGCATGAAGATTGGCTACATTGTACTTAGGTGCTGAACACCCTTCAATGAAATGAAGATCCGCACCCTCATCTACTATTATAAGTGTGTGCTCAAACTGTCCTGCTCCTGCTGCATTTAATCTGAAATAGGACTGAAGAGGTATCTCAACCTTTACTCCCTTTGGTACATATACAAAGGATCCGCCTGACCATACCGCTCCGTGAAGAGCTGCAAATTTATGATCTGTGGGAGGCACAAGTTTCATAAAATGCTCTCTGATCATATCTGCATATTCACCTCTTAAGGCACTTTCTATATCAGTATAAACAACACCCTGTGCAGCGACTTCATCCTTAACATTATGGTAAACCAGTTCAGAATCATACTGAGCACCTACACCTGCAAGAGATTCTCTCTCAGCCTGTGGAATACCAAGTCTTTCAAAGGTATTCTTTATATCCTCGGGAACATCTTCCCAGCTACCCTTCATGTCTGACTTATGTCTTACATAAGTCGCTATTTTATCCATATCAAGACCATCTATATTGGGTCCCCATTCAGGCATTTTAAGCTCGTTATATATATCAAGGCACTTAAGTCGAAACTCCAGCATCCATTCAGGGTCATTTTTTTCCTCTGATACATGCTGAACAATTTCCCTTGTAAGGCCTTCCTTTTCACGATAAAATTCCTGATCTGTTTCTACATCTTTTATGTCATAGACGCTTCTATCCACATCTACTACAGCATTTTTATTATCGCTCATATAAACCTCTGTACTAAATTAAAAAACATTTTTAGAAGTCTAAAGTAAAAACCACTAAATTAAATTTTCTCAAAGCGTTCAAATCCATGTTCATTAATATCATCAACAAGAGAACTGTCTCCTGTATGAACAATCTCACCCTTAACAAGAACATGAGTATAATCAACATGAAGTGACTCTAAAATCTTGGTGCTGTGTGTAATAATAAGAAGAGCTCCGTCTCTCTTTTTCTGGAATTCTTCTATTCCCTTTGAAACGGTTCTTACCGCGTCAACATCAAGACCTGAATCTGTCTCATCAAGAATTACAAGCTTTGGCCCAAGCATAAGCATCTGAAGTATTTCAGCCTTCTTTTTCTCACCACCGGAAAAGCCGACATTTAAATCTCTGTCAGCATAAGCTGTATCCATTGACAAAAGCTCCATTGCTGAAGCAAGCTCTTTTTTGAACTTTAAAATCTTAACAGGGGCTCCTGTCTGCTCATGATAAGCATTTCTGATAAATCCCCCAAGGGATATTCCCGGAACTTCAAGAGGATTCTGGAAAGATAAGAACATTCCGGCCTTAGCTCTCTTATCTGTAGACTCATTTGTTATATCCTGCCCGTCAAAAATAATGTTACCCTCTGTAACGCAGTAATGAGGATTACCCATAAGAGAATAACCAAGAGTGGACTTTCCGGCACCGTTTGGTCCCATAAGTACATGGGTTTCACCGGCTCCTATATTTAAGTTTATCCTATGCAGGATTTCTAATTCGTTATCTATGGAAACAGATAAATTTTTAACCTGCAACAATGACTGTTCTGACATGATAATTCCTTTCTATTTATAAAAAACAATATCTATTACTTCCTTTATACAACAAAAGACGCTGCCATTTTCATTTCCTATTTACTTAGTAGGAAATATAATAGCACCGTTCCCCCCTCAATACAATAAAATTTTACTAAACTAGACTTTTTTACATTAAATAAGTAAAAAAAAATCATTCATTAATGCTTTTATTTCCATAAGCAATAAACATTCTTTAGTTTAACATTTATGTTTGTTGCATGCAAGAAGAGACATGATATCGGCCCCCTACAGCCATCATGTCTCTTCTCACTTTACATATTTCTATGCTTGTGCTTAATCTTCCGACAACTGTCCATCAATTATGTGAACAATTCTTGTCGCAGCCTGAGCAACGGTCAGGTCATGAGTAATCATTACTACTGTATGACCCATATCATTTAACTGTTTGAACAGTGCCAGAACGTCTTTACCACTTTGTCTATCCAAAGCTCCTGTAGGCTCATCGGCCAGAAGAATTGCAGGTTGTCCCACCAATGCTCTGGCGATGGATACTCTCTGCTTCTGTCCACCTGAAAGCTCAGATGGCTTATGCCTGAGTCTGTGATCTATTCCAAGCAGCTTTATTGTTTCCATACATTTTTCCTCAGCCTCTGCTGTTGTCATACCTCTTACAACAAGAGGCATTATTATATTCTGCATAATGTTATATGTAGGAATAAGCTGATAGTTCTGGAAAATAAAGCCTATTTCTGTATTTCGTATATCTCCGAGATCTTCCTCTTCCATAGTATGTATGGCCTGTCCGTCAAGATAGTATTCTCCTGAATCGCACACATCCATACAGCCTATGATATTCATCAGTGTGGTTTTACCTGAACCTGAAGGACCAAGAATTGCCACAAATTCACCTTCTTCAACATTGAAGTTAATATTTTTCAATATCTGAACCTTCTCTTCACCTACTGTAAAGCCTTTACAGATATTGACCATCTTTATCATCGACATATTCTTTCTCCTGTTATTCGATTATCCACACTTTATCAATAATGTCTGTGCCCTTTTCCACTGCAAGTGCAAGAACATTTCCACTGGATATACTGGAAAATGTTGCAGAGGTTCCCAGCTTTGTAATAACCACTGTTCCCACCGGAATCTGATACTTTGCTGTTTCTCCTGTTTCTACATATGAGGATGTTGATGCTTGAGTTTCTGCAGATGCCATTGTCATTTCAGGCATCTGAGACTGCTCCTTAGTACCCTCGGATATATTCATATCCCCCGGCATCTGATTGTCGCTACCATGTGACATATCACCCCGGTCCTTCATATCTGTATCTGCCGATGTGTCATTGTCATTAGAAGATGCTTCCGAGCTGTCATTTGTATTTTCAATAGTTTCTTCTGCTTCCCCCATAGAAGCCCCATTATCTGCCTTTACTGATGAATCTATTTCTTCTACTTTAATATTTGCGCTCGCCTGCCCGGTTGCTTCTTCAAGAACTTCAACCGTAATATTATTTCCGGCTATCATTGACACCGAAACATATACAAGTTCCTGATCATCGCTTACCGCTACTATAGCCTCGGAGTTTTCTTCTGCCTTTTTTTGCTGATAGTATTCATAACCAAAGAACCCTGCACCGCAACCTATAACTATTACTATCAAAAAAATAATCAGTCTTTTTTTCCTTTTTTTGGCTCTAAGTAGCTTTTTTTCTTTATATTCAAGAGCTCTTGCCTGAATTTTTCTGTCTTCCTCAAGTTCCTTGGCCAACTCCGGGTCATCCTCAAAGATTTTATCCGAAGCTATATCTCCAAGGGCTACATCTTCGCTTATCATGGCCTTTTTTTCAGCGGAGGTTTCACGTTTCTTTTTTTCTTCCTGTATCTGTCCCATATTTGTTTTCCTTTTCCAAAACTATTGTTGTCAGTAGCTTATTCCTGATTAAGAGCAACTACAGGAATGAGTCTCGATGCTTTATAAGCAGGGTAAAAACCAAACAATGTACCCGTAATTACACCAAAGACAAGGGATAAAACAGCTCCTCCGACTGACAATGAAACTCTCATGCTAAAGCTTTCCAATATAGGTGTGATACCAAGTGCGCATATAATTCCCACAATGGAACCTATAAGACTCATGCAGCTTGCCTCTAACAAAAACTCCAACAGGATATCCTTTCTGCTGCATCCTATAGCCTTTAATATACCGATTTCATTGGTTCTCTCTTTTACAGATACAAACAAAACGTTCATAATACCGATACCACCAACGACAAATACAATAGCTGCCATTGCTATAAGAAGAAGAGTAAGTGTTCTGTTTGACTGATTTGCCGCTTCCATTTTGGTTCCTGCATCGGATATGGTAAATTCAGCATTAGGATATGATTCTGAAAGAACCTGTTCAATGTAGGTCTTGATAGTATCTACTTCATCAGTATCTTCAGCCACAACCGTTATTGTGGGGCTTACCTTACTTCCTGTCAGATATTTGATTCCTGTTTCGTATGGAACAAATATAGCTGAGTCAGGGCTTATTCCTGATGCCACACTTCCTATTTCCTCTATAACTCCTATAACCTTATATGGTCTGTCATCTATATAGACTGTTTCGTCATATGCATCGTAAACACTTCCAAAGATTTCTTTTGCAGCTTCATAGCCCAGTACACAATATTTATTTTTATAGGTATCATCGTCCTCTGAAAAAAACTCACCAATTGCCATTTCCAGATTTGACATGGTGGCATAGTTATACTTAACACCTGCAATTGTATAGGTCGTACTTTCATCCAGTTCGCCTCCATCTACAGAAGAACTTGTTGAAAAAGACATAGTGGCATCTGATATTCCCGGAACAAAGGTTGTTAAGTCTTCCATGTCATCAGCAGTGAGGGTTACGGTATCCTGATTGGAATTTTGGCCCATACCGCCCATTCCTCCGCCTCCGCCTGGCATACCACCGCCCATTCCTCCGCCCATACCGCCAAAGCCTGTCTGGCTTGTGGATGAACTTGAAGAATCATAGGAGATATCTATTGCTCCTGCATTCAGATTTTTGAACTGCTCTGCAACCTCTTCTCTACCGCCGGTACCAATTGCGATTACCAGCATGATAGTTGCAGCTCCTACTACGATACCAAAGCTTGTAAGAAGAACTTTGGATTTATTCTGTGATAAATTAAGCCATACTAATTTAAAAATCTCTGATAATCTCAATTGCTATCCACCTGACTTTCTATAACAACTATGTCTCCTTCACTAAGGCCTTCAGTTACCTGTACATATGTACCATCTGAAAATCCGGTAGTAATTTCTTTAGTTTCTATACTTCCGTTCTCATTCATGACCTTTACATAAGAAACACCATTTTCCCTGCTTACTGCTCTGTTAGATATATAAAGAACTTCTTCCACATCTTCGGTAATGAATGTAACCTCTGCTGTCATGCCATCATAAAGCTCTGACATATCACCGGATAAGGTTACTGTAACTTCATAGGTTGTTATTCCGGTACTGCTGTTATATGTTGCATCTCCTATCTCTGTTACCTGGGCATCAAAGGCCATTTCGGAAAATGCACTTACATTGACTTTTGCTGCTGATCCAAGTGTAGTCTGGTCTATATCCTCTTCTGAAACGTCAACTGTTACAGTTACATCTTCATAGTCATTAACAGTCATAATGCTTGATGCAGAATACAGCTCATCTCCTGCACTTATGGATACTTCTGAAATTACTCCGCTATATCCTGAAATTATTTCATTATCAATAACGTAAGTATTAAATTCATCCAGCTTCTTTTGAGCCTGCTCAAGATCGTCTAAGGCAATCTCTACTGCCAAAGTGCTTTGCAGCTTTGTAACATCCTTATACTCAGTTGCATTAGTATAGTACAGGACACGACTGTCATAGGTTGCCTTAGCCTCTATAACACCCAGATCATAGGCCTTTTGAGCAGAAATAAGTGCTATCTCCAGTTCTTTTATGGTAGTTTCCTGATCTTCTATTTGTTCCTGCAGACTTTCTATTTCATCTTCAAGGTTTTCAAGATTTTCAAGAGCATCCTCTCGTGCTTCTTCAGCAGTAAGCCAGCCATACATTTCTGTTTCTTTATCGATGCCGTTTACGGTATATTCTGCATTTTCAAGAACTTTTTTGAATGTGGGAAGATTAGTCTGATCCTCAGTTAGCTGTTCCTGCAATTCTTCCAGCTCTTCTTTGGCATCATCAAGACTTTCCTGTGCTGAATCAACTGCATTTTGAAGACTTAAAACTTCTGCATCGTATTCACTTTGTGCATAATCACCATACAATAAATTTACTGAATAAGAAGCTTCTGCACTCTGATCTGTAAGGGCCTGATCCGCCAGTGTCTGATCATAGGTGTTTTGTGCATCTGCAACATCGGCTTCCAGTTCTGATTTAATACTTGTAACACTATCCTGAGTAAGTCGTGCTATTGCATCACCTTCAGATATCTCCTGTCCTACACTTACATATACGGCTTCCACATCAAGAACTCTGGTATCATCATCATCGGAAGAAGATGTCGAAGTCTGTGTCTGACCGCCCATTCCTCCCATGCCTCCGCCCCAGGAAAAATCTCCTTCAGCAGAGTATGCGCTGATATCTATATCAAGGGTCTGTGTGGATGTTCCGATTGTTATGGTTCCTTCCTCTGTAATACCAACTGTTAAGGCTCCATAAGCTACTGTTTCTTCTTTATAAGTAGCAGTTTCTGTTTTCGAAGATGAATTCACACTGCACACTATAATTACAAGGATCAGAATAACTGCAATTCCTGAATAAAGAAGCGCTGCCATTTTTTTATTGCTCAGTGTCCATTCCTTTATCTGTCCCATTTTTTTACGGAAAAAAGCTTTTTTCGATTTCATATTTTCCTCATCTCTCATA
>JAILBM010000442.1 GCA_024680925.1 Butyrivibrio sp. | reverse complement strand
AGACCTGCATACTTTTTAGGTACAAGGTCAAGGTTGATATCAAGACCATCAGCAAGCTCACCAATAGCAACTGATACACCACCTGCACCAAAGTCGTTACACTTCTTAATAAGACTGCTTACTTCAGGTCTTCTAAAGAGTCTCTGAAGTTTACGTTCTGTAGGAGCATTACCTTTCTGAACCTCTGCACCGCAGCTTGTAAGAGACTTGCTGTCGTGAGCTTTGGATGAACCTGTAGCACCGCCGCAGCCATCTCTTCCTGTACGTCCTCCAAGGAGTACGATAATATCTCCGGGATCAGAAGATTCTCTGATAACGTTAGCCTGTGGAGCCGCACCCATAACAGCACCAATCTCCATACGCTTAGCAACATAATTTGGATGGTAAACTTCCTTAACATAGCCTGTTGCAAGACCAATCTGGTTACCATAGGATGAATAACCTGATGCAGCTCCTCTAACAAGCTTCTTCTGTGAAAGCTTACCCTTAAGTGTTTCTGATACAGGAACTGTAGGATCTGCAGCACCTGTTACACGCATAGCCTGATATACATAACCTCTACCTGAAAGAGGATCTCTTATAGCACCACCAAGACATGTAGCAGCACCACCAAAAGGCTCGATTTCTGTAGGATGGTTATGAGTTTCATTTTTGAAGAATACAAGCCAGTTCTCTGTAACTGTTCCCTGACCATAATCAACTTCAACAGGAACAACTACTGTACATGCATTGTTTTCTTCAGATTTTTCCATATCTGTAAGTTTTCCGTCTGCCTTAAGCTTCTTCATACCCATAAGAGCAAGGTCCATGAGACAGATAAACTTCTCACTACGCTTATTTGGATCAGCATATACTGATTCTCTTGCAATAAGGTAGTTATTATAAGCATCCTCGATAGGCTTTTTATAGAAACCATCTCCGAATGTAATATCCTTAAGTTCTGTAGCAAAAGTTGTATGACGGCAGTGATCAGACCAATATGTATCAAGAACTCTGATCTCTGTCATAGAAGGATCTCTGTTCTCATCATCGTGGAAATAAGTCTGAATCCACTTAAAGTCATTAAAGGTCATAGCAAGGCCAAGAGACTCATATAAATCCTTTAAATCAGCCTCTGCCATATCCTTAAAGCCATCAAACACCTTAACGTCAGCCGGCTCATCATAAACTTCTACCAATGTATCAGGCTTATCCTCATTGGAAAGTCTGGAATCAACAGGGTTCATCGTATATTCAATGATCTTTGTGAGTTCATCCTCTGATACATCACCTATAAGCATATATGTAACAGCGGTACGTACTGTTGGCTGCTCATCACCTTTAATAAAGCGAATACACTGCTCTGCAGAATCAGCTCTCTGATCGAACTGTCCCGGAAGAGCTTCTATGCTGAACACTTTAGCTCCATTTGGAATTTCAATAGTCTCTCTGTATAAAATATCTACAGGTGGCTCTGAAAAAACAGTAGTGCAAGCTTTTTCGAAAACTTCATCTGATACATTTTCCACATCATATCTAATGAACATTCTTACATCAGACACACTCTTAATTCCGAGGTATCCACTGATTTCAGATTTTAGCTCCTTTGCCTTGCCTGCAAAGTTTTGTTTTTTTTCAACATAAACTCTTCTTACGCTGCTCATAATTCTCCTCTTCCTGTTTTAAATTAACATTACTCAATATATAAAGAACGCTTATTGCGAATCTTTCTGAAGCTGTATATACTCAGAAAAAAGGTGCTTCAAATAACGAAGCACCTTTTAAATTAATTATTAATATCATTTTCATCGGGCACTAATCCCGTAAGCACGTACATTAGTTCACGGTCAATCATCTCTTCCGTGACTCCAATTGTCTTTCCTGTAATTTTTAAACCTTCAATCACATACATCATATTCCGTGCACATCCTGTTGGGTTTTCACAATAAAACTCACCACTTTCAACCCCATTTTCGATGAGTTTTTCTACTATCCGTACCGCGGTATCAAAGGATCTTTTTAGTGGATTCTCCTGACCGGATACTTTATGAGATTCAAAATATTCGTAAGTTGCAACTGACAGATTGTTTTTCTTTTTAAGGATATCTTTTTTCTGCTCCTTTAGGAATAAAGCAAGCATATCACCGGCTGTAGCATCATTTCTAAGTGCTGCCACAACAGCCTCATCATCGTCAGTATCAACGTCATCATCTAAAACTGCAAGAAAAAGCTCCTGAGTACTGGAAAAATACAAGTAAAGTCCTCCGCGGCTTATACCACAGGCATCAACCACGTCTTTCATTGTAACATTCTTAAATCCCTTGGCAGCAAATACTTCTCTTGCCTTTTCAAGGATATATTTCCTCTTTTGAGCTGATTTCTCACTCATCCCCCTGTTTATCCCCCTTAATATTCAACCTTTTGTGGAAAGTCAAGACCTTACAGGTTTCTCCTGACCCCAAAAATGTATTAGTTCCTGCATCTTGGCAACTACACTATATAATACCTTATTCTGTACACCCTCTGACCAAACGGTTCCCTTGGTCATGCCTGTAAGAATATATTTAGATAAAATACCTGCCAGATCGTCCATATCCTTGATCTCAGCCTTCTCAATGAACTTAAGCTCATCCTCGGCTGTTTTCAAATGATTTCTACTGTAAACATAGACATAATTACGATCTATCAGTTTAGTTCTCTGTGCCTGCTTCACAAATGCTAAAAGTGTGGAATCATATACCGGAAAGGATATGGATCCCGATAATCTCTCTCCGCCATAGGTCTCCGAGATTCCGGAGGCTTTCCCGGCATGGGATTCAAGCCAGGATAAATAAGGTACAAGAGATTTAACATCTGCACGATATCTTTCAACAATATCTTCGGTACTATTCTCATTAAAAGACTTATTATCCATAAACATAGTCTTTCTCCTTTCCAAATCGCTATAGGCAACATGGATCTGAAGTGCTTTCTGTTTACTTTATTATAATCTGCCTTTGGTTGAATATCCAGTATGCATAACCAATGCTTTTAAACATGGTTCTGAACATTACGCAAATTATATCAGCAAAAAACAAAAATGTATAGGTGAAATTTATATAAATTTTATAACATTATTTCCATTCTCTTGTTTAATACCCGAATATCCGCACTTAAACAGCTTTCCATTTCTTCTCCGTCAACGGTCCATGCCACTTCTTTTTCTGCCTTGATAAGAAAATGAGAACTGCTTATGACCTTTACATATTTATTATCCACACTTCCTGCTGCCAGAACTGTAATTGTTTCATTAAGTTCAACCACACTTGTAGGGGCACTTATCAGGAGCAGTTCAAATAAACCGTCATTTAAGTTGGCATTTTTTAAGATTGGAGTTTTTATTCCCCCTACACTGGTAGAATTGGAAATTGCTCCCAGAATATAATTTCCTTCCTCAATGCCATCATCGTGCTCTATGGTCATATGGACACAGTAACCGATGGCATCCGGAATTGAAGCTATAACCCCAAGAACATATGCTCCGTAGCCAAGGGCATTTTTCATATACTGAGGTGTATTGTAGCTGACATTTATAAATGCCCCAAAGGCTGCCACGTAATTAAAGCATCTGCCATTAACCGTACCTATATCATATTTATAGGTCTTATCCCCGGCTGTAGCCTTGCAAAAAGAATCCAGGGTAATGGCCTTACCGTTATTGATACTTTTTCCGAAATCATTGGCACTGCCTGAAGGCAGGTAACTGATAGGTGTATACAGTTCGTTTTTTACCAAAGAACTGATAACCCTGTTAAGAGTTCCGTCACCGCCGCTGCAGGCGATAACATCCATTTCACTACCATACTCACTTATAACCACATCGGATTCTGCTCCATGTCCAGGATCTATTGTATATACTGTAACAAGACATCCTTTATTGGTCAGCTTTGAGACCATATCAAAAATCTTCGCTTTTACAAATCCTTTTCCTGCTGAAGCATTTATAATAAGAAGTACTTTCTTCATTGTCCCATCCTTTGCAAATTTTTCTGGAAATTTATCTACTATAATAGTATCACAAAACCACACACACTTTTATATTTTTTCGTAATAAAAAACAGGCTCCAAACCCAATACCATCTTGAACTCAATGATATTGATCTGAAACCTGTTCTTTTGTAATTATTCCATAAAATCGCTTACATTCTCCGAAGTCACCTTTGAATAAGGAAGCCTTATGTATTTGGAATCGATAAGCTCTAAATCTGATAAATCCGAATCTGTAGCCAGGGCTAAAGCCAGTTCAAAAAGAGCCTTGGCCTGTCCCTCCTTATCATTATACACAGTACCTGACATGGTGCCGTCCATAAGTGCCAAAAGTCCCTCTTCAGTACCATCTATTCCATATATTTTGGGCCATTTGGTTCTGGAAATCTTTGCAGCCTCATAGGCATCTATTGCCCCAAGTGCCATATCGTCATTATTGGCTATTATCACTTCAATATCATCCATACCGTCGCTTATACATTGGGAAATCTTGGCCTGAGCCTGTTCCCTGTTGAAGTTGGCTATGGCATAGCCCTCTTTATCAACCTTTACCCCGGCATTTTGCAAGGCATCAATTGCGTATTCTGTTCTTAAAATAGCATCCTGATGTCCGGCTTCTCCCTCAAGAACAAAATACTGTATAATTCCGTCGCCGTTTTTATCTATGGTTTCATCTTCTTTGAAGTCATTCGCTACAAGCTGTCCCTGCATGATTCCTGACTCAAAAGCATAAGCTCCCACATAGTAAAGCTTTTCCCATTGCATAAGATCCGACTCCACCAGCTCTCTGTTAAAAAACACTATGGGCACATTTGCTTTTCGGGCCATATCAATTATGATGGTAGGATCCGTTCTGTCCACCAGATTCACACATATAACCCTGCATCCACTGTCTATAAGCTCCTGCACCTGATCATTTTGCTTGGTCTGACTTTGCGAAGCACTAACCACAGATACTACTATATCCGTTCCTCTTTTTCTTTCATCGGTAACATACTCATTAAAGCTGTCCATAAGTTGTGAAAGATAGGTGTCATACTGATCATATAGTGCAACACCGATTTTAATCTGTGTAATATCATTATTTTTTGGTACACTACAGCCCGTAAGCTGCATTGCAGCCAGTATTAATATCAGTAGCAGGCTGTATTTATAACCCTTCATAAAAACTTTCATCTAATTTTCAACATCCCCCTATTGAACCACATACAGATATTTTTGTATGGATTCATCAAACATAGTATCTCTGTAAACCACTCTGAAATCTCTGGTACTGCTTTCCATAGAACGCATTTTAAAATCCAGCTTCTCGGATAATTCCCTTACACTTTCATAACCCATTTCAAAATAGTTCGGAACAATAAGCGCACTTATGACCCCGGTATCAAGATAATAAAGCGCTTTATTGGAATTACCGACTCCTATGAGCTTTACATATTCGTTTTCTTTATTTGATTCCAATTTGCATTTGGTAACCGCTTCAAGGCAGTCATTGTCAAGAGCAACCACTATATCTACAGGATTGTCATTAAGCCTATTGGTTATCTGACTTTCCATCTGACTTTCATTATTGTCATATTCATAAGTCCATTCAATATCTGCCCCGGCTTCATCGAGTCCCTTGGAAAGAGCATCCATTCTGTCACTTATACTTTTTTGTTTAAGACCTGAGGATACAATCCCCACTTTTTTTCCTGCTATATTTGTACCATAAAGTTTGGATACTTCCTCAGCAAGGCAGGTTCCGATCCTGGTATTGTCAAAACCAATGTATGCGCAATTTCTATTGATTTCAGTATAAATAGAGCTGCTGCCGTCAAGTAGCACAACAGGTGTATTCCCGGAAACATAAGCAATGGTTTCCTGAGCCAGAGTGTCATCACATATCTGCATTATGACTCCGTCAGCCCCTGCTTCTATCTGCTCTTTTACAAGAGATACCACGTTAACTGTACTGAACATATCATCGGTTGGAACTACGTAAACTTCACTTTCGTAATCTTCCCCGGCTCTGTTAAGGCCTGCCTTATATATATCCCAGCTGCTGCTTTGACTGTTATCCAGTATAACCGCAATTTTATGTTTCCTGCTATTGTCATTACATACTGAAATCAAAAAAGAAATTACTATAATTGTCACAGCCAGTATAGCTGCCAGTACAGAATAAAAGCTTATGTGAATCTTCTTCATTTACCATCCCCGCTTTCATTCTCTTTTTTTATCATAGAATTATCTTCCGAAACCTGTCTGCTGCTCAGAATCTCACGGACATCAGTACCTTCTTCCAAAAGCTTTTGATTGTGCTCATTGTATTCAATTGCCGGGATACGCATAACTACCCTTGTTCCTTCATCAGGCTCACTGTAGATCCTGATTCCGTACTCATCTCCGAATCTGAGCTTTATACGCTTATCCACGTTGGCAATTCCAACTCCCGAGCCTCTTTTCTTGGCCTTCTCATCCTGCTTCATTATAAGCTCTATCTGCTCCTTTGGAATTCCGATTCCGTTATCTTCCACTTCAAGATAAATATCTTCATCCTTCATATAACCACGAACATTGATCTCACCCTCACCATCCATTCCTTCAACTCCGTAATAAATGGCATTTTCCAAAATAGGCTGAATAATAAGCTTTACGGTGCAGTAATTGTTTATCTTCTTATCAATATCAAATTCCACTGTAAATTCATTTTTGTATCGGACCTTCTGTATATTCATGTAATTTCTTGCATGCTTAACCTCATCCTCTATGGAAATAATGGTCTTGCCACGGCTGAGAGACACTCTGAATAAGCTGGCAAGCTGAGTTACCATAAATACAGCCTCATCATTTTTTTCTCCCTCTATCATCCACACAATAGAATCAAGAGTGTTATACAAAAAATGAGGATTTATCTGTGACTGAAGAGCATCCAGTTCACTTTTTCTCTTTTCCTCCTGCTGTCTTACAGTTGTCTTCATAAGCTTATCAATCTCTTCAAAGTTGGTTTTAAGAGTTCTTCCCAAATGTCTGATCTCGTAGGAGCCCCCTATATAAACCTCCGGCTGAAGATTGCCGTTTTCCACATCCTTTATGGAATCGTTAAGCTTTACAATAGGTCTTGTAATTCCTCTTGCCACCAGTCTGTTAACAACAAGAAGAGCCAGAAAGGCTGTCAGAATTGTCATAACCGCAAATAATCTCATATTAAGAAGACCCATGCTATAGGTCTTTGCGGGAATGACATTTATCAGCTTCCATCCCGTATAACTAACTGTATTAACAATTACCGTTCTTTTTTCACCGTTAAATCTTTCTTCGTGAATACCATCATCATAAGAAGCTTCCAGAATATTGTTCTCGGTTATGATTCCTGACATTATCTGCATCTGACGAGGGTGAAAAATAATATCGCCGTTACCGGAACACAGATAAACATACTGTTCTGTTGTCTCTGAATTTATTCGATTCAGCATATTTTCAATAGTCAGATAATCCATATCTACAAGAAGCACACCCATAACCGGCACACCGTTATCTGTCAGATTCACTGCTCTGCTAAGGGAAATTACCCATGAATATTTATAGGAAGAATCATAAAAAAGATTCTGAACATGAGGCGTTGAAAAGTGGAAGTTCTCAAGCTCCTGCATGGCATCTGTGTACCAGCTTTGAAGAGTCACATCCAGATTCTCTTTTTCATTCATTACAGGCGAAGCTGTTATAAGCTTTCCGTCCTTGTCATACAAAGCGATACCCACAAGATTATCTTTATTAACCTCATACAGGAGATTTATCTCTGTACTTAAAGAATTTTTGGCCAGATCCTTATCCTTGATAACGTCATAATACATGGCATCCGAAATTCTTCGCATGCTAAGAAGGTAGTCCTCCAGATTGGAAGCTACCTGTCCAAGAAGCTGCTCTGATGTCTGTGTGATCATCTGCTTTGAACGAGTTGCAAAACGTCCGTAAAGGGTTACTCCTATCAAAAGCATGATTGCCGCGGCAACAAATGAAAAGGATACCAACGCGCGTATCTGTATAGATGGTTCTTTAATGTACTTTTTAATCAGATTCTTTATTTTCATGATCTAATCCGGTTCTGTATTTTGCAGGTGTTGTACCATACTGTTTTTTGAATATATAGCTAAAATAGTTGGCATCAAGATAACCAACCTTCTCTGCAACAGCATAGGTCTTATCTTCCGTTTTGGTAAGAAGCTCCAGCGCCTTTTCCATACGAAAATCTGTTAAATAATTTATAAAGCTCTTTCCGGTTTCCTTTTTAAATACTGTAGAAAAATATGCTTCGCTTACGCCCAGGGAATTACATATCTTATCCAGACTAAGCTTGGGATCGCCATAATTTTGCTCCACATAGCTTATGGCACTTAGAGTATATTTTTTGCTGGCCTCAGTTCTATCTGATCTAATGGCATTTTGAAGGTCAAGGCACATATTAATGAACCATTCCCGAAACTGCCAGTTCTCCATCTTCCTTACCTTTGCATAAGTCTCTCCCATATCTCCAAGGATTTCCCATGCATCAATCTGATTTTTGCCGGCAAACTTGTATATGCAGCTTATTATATCCATTACAAAAATATTATACTCTTCCTCTGTGTTTCTCCTGCTAAGGGTCAGGGTCATATATTTATCTGCCATATCTTTGACACTTTGAGCTGTTCCGAATTTAACCTCCCGATGTACTTTATATAGAAGATCCTCTTCCTCAGAAATAGATGTTATGGATTCTACAGGGGAGATTTCAGTTATATTTATGGCACTGCCGTTTCCATACAGATCCCTACAGGAAATAGCATCAAAAGCGCCCTCATAAGATGTTTTTATATCGGAGAGCCTGTCAACTGCCTTTCCTATTCCAATGGTTACTACTGTTTCCAATACTCTATTGGCAGTTCTGCAAAAACGGTCACACTCATCGGTAAACTTTGTTATATCATCAGCATTTAAATTGGCTATAACCACAGTCGTCTCATGATAGCCAAAAAATCTTGTGTCCCATTCGGAACCGATTTTTTCCTCAGCCAGCCTTTTGACGGAAACAGCCATCATTACAGGACTTACATTTTCAAAAGGAGTTTTGGTACTGGTATGAATAATAGCTGCAACGTAAAGTGGTCCGTCCAGCCTTATTCTAAGCTCCTTCATCTGGGATTCGATGGCATATTCTGGAAGCCTTCCCTCAATAAGAGACCCATAAAAACCTCTCTGTAATATAGGGAGACTTTCCATATAGTAGTTCTGAAACTTCTGGATATCTCTTTTGGCTTCTATTTCCTGATCCAAAGACTCTTTTATTCTTCTAAACACCTCTGATAACTTATCCGAATCAATAGGCTTTAAAATGTATTCCTCTGCCTCAAGTCTTATGGCTTCTTTGGCATATTCAAATTCATCAAATCCTGAAAAAATTATTATTTTAATAGTAGGATAAAGTCCCTTTAGATTTTCACAAAGCTCCAGGCCGCCCATATAAGGCATCTTGATATCCGTCATAACCACATCAGGGTGGGTCTTCTCTGCCAGCTCCAAAGCTTCAACTCCGTTATGGGCATACCCCACAACCTCAAACCCCAACTCTTCCCACTTTATTTTCTTTCTGATAGCGCTGATAACATCCTCTTCATCATCTACCAGCATAACTGAATAATTACTCATAAAACCTCATCTTCTATAATAGTAAAGAAATTATTATCACTACATGAATCTAACACAAAATAAGCAGAATGAAAATAAGCTATGACTTTAATAAATACGTAATAAAAATTTGACTTCTATCAAATCCGCGTATATTATGAAGAAGAACAAATTTAATAGATGAATGCTAGGGGAGCCAGGCTGAGATGTTATGGAAACATAACGACCCTTACTACTTGAACCGGATAATGCCGGCGTAAGGAAGCAAGAGATATATTTCTAATATCAGACCGGATTCAATGGATTTACCAATGAATCCTTTTTTATTACCAAGCCAAACACCTCCCTGATACATCATCAAGGGAGGTAAATTTATGTCATTATTTTTAGAAAAAATTGTAGAGGACGGATACACATCCTACAATGTAACACCTTTTGGCTATGGTCTGTTTATTGTCATCATAGTAGCTGCAATGATAGTTGCCAGCTTTTTTACAAATTCAGAAAGCAAAAACCGCTTCAGTACCAAACAGCTGGTTTTCTCTGCCGTATGCATGGCACTGGCCTTTGTTACATCAATGATCAAGCTGATTGATCTTCCAATGGGCGGTTCCGTAACACTCTTTAGTATGTTCTTTATAACCTTTATCGGTTACCTTTACGGTCCCCGTACCGGATTTACCGCATCCATTGCCTACGGTTTTCTGCAACTTATTGCTGACCCATATATAATCAGCATTCCGCAGCTTTTCTGTGATTACATTTTTGCCTTCGGTATTTTGGGAGTATCAGGATTTTTTGCAAGCAAAAAATATGGCCTCTTCAAGGGATACATTGCCGGAGTTATCGGTCGTTTTATATTCTCAGTAATTTCCGGTGTTATCTTCTTTGCCGATTATGCACCTGAAGGAATGTCTCCACTTGGTTATTCCATGGCCTACAACGGCTCTTACCTTGCTGCAGAGGCTCTTCTTACTATAGTAGTATGTCTTGTTCCTGCTGTAAGATCAGCTCTTTTAAGACTGAAAGTCATGGCTAACGAAACTGATTTAAAGGTGAAAGTTTCCATAAATTGACCTTTACAGTCAGCAGAAACCTTTTTATTTGTATGCCTTGCGACAGCTACTCTTTTGGGTAGCTGTTTTTTTATTTCAAAAAGTTTCTGTGATTAATTTGTGAAAAATATAACTTAATTATTGTTTTTTTATAAAATTTCGTTTATACTCAGTTTTGCTTAAGCGAAAAAGGTTAAAACAACCAGAAATTTTGTAACTATATTATTTATATTTGGCAAACCCGGAGCAATCCGGCGGCGCAAAGCTATAGGGACTCAAACGCAGATGAGTCAGCCAGTTGCAGCTACTTTAGATATTAAGGCATTGCAGTGGCGCAATGCCTTTTATTTTTTCTTATGAATTCTAAAGGGAGAAAGCTTATGCCGCTCAAGTATTTCCGGTAATATGAAAGGATTATCACTATGAACAGCAATTATTCAACTTCTTCAATCGCAGTAAAAATCACAGCAGTAGCTTTTATCGTTACAGCTATTGCAATAGCAGCTTATTCAGGAGTAGTTTACTATTTTATAACAAATTCACCATCAGAACTTGGCATGAAGGTTCTCGGTGTTGCAGCAGTAATGATGTTCGTTCTTGCAATTGCTATGTACAGCGGAATCAAATACGCTGTTAAGCCTTTAAACAGAGTAGCAGATGTTATCGAGCACGTTGCAAACTTTGATCTTACAGAAGATTATGAAGAGGAAATCGAAGATCTCGTAAACCGCAATGATGAAATTGGTCACATTGCATCTTGTACTAAGGATATGAAGGATAACCTTACAAATATCGCAGGAGACATCCAGAAACTTGTTGGTTAATTCTTTATATATAAATTCAGACACTTATAATAAATAAGTAGAACTTTGAAAAAATCCGGTCTCATCCTCAAGTGGGACCGGATTTTTTTATATTTCCATAATTATTAAAATTTTATAAACACTTCTTTTTAAGCACATATTAATTGCCATTGGCAGACAATTAATGTATTATATTTTTTGCATCTCTAAAGGGTAGGTTTTTATGAGTAATATTAAATCAGGCAAAAATTTAATGACAGAAGGAAGCGTATCGTCTAAGATAATAGGCTTTGCGGTTCCTCTTTTTCTTGGCAATCTTTTCCAGCAGCTTTACAATACCGTAGATTCTCTTATTGTAGGTAATTTTCTTGGAAGTGACGCGCTGGCAGCGGTAAGTACCGCAGGTAATCTTATCTTTTTCATGATTGGATTTGTTTATGGGCTTTCACAAGGTGCAGGTGTAGTTATAGCAAGATACATAGGTGCCAAGGATTCCAAATCAACTCAGATCGCAGTACATACTACAATTTCACTTGGACTATTTTGCAGTATACTGCTGACAATACTTGGCACGGTTTTGGCGCCGCAGATTCTGGTACTTATGGGTACACCGGACACTGTACTTCCACAGTCCGTTACTTATTTCAGAATATATTTTGCCGGAGCCACAAGCTTTGTAATGTACAATATATGTGTGGGTATCCTGCAGGCTGCGGGAGATAGCAAGCATCCTCTCCAATATCTTGTAACCTCTTCTATAATCAATATCATTTTGGATATTACATTTATTAGGATTTTGGGTTTTGGTGTAGGTGGTGCTTCCCTGGCAACAGTAATTGCACAGTCTGTTTCGGTTATACTCTGTATCAAGAGACTTATACAGACGGATGATGATTACAGACTTATTCCTTCCAAAATCCGTTTCCATGGTCCGACCCTTTCAAAGATCATACAGTACGGTCTTCCATCAGGCTTTCAGAACTCCATCATTGGTTTTGCCAATGTAGTGGTTCAGTCTCACATCAATTATTTCGGAGACATGGCCATGGCAGGTGCCGGTGCTTACAGTAAGATTGAAGGCTTTGCATTCCTTCCGATAACAAGCTTTACCATGGCTCTTACAACCTTTGTCAGTCAGAATATCGGAGCAGGCAGATATGACAGGGTCAAAAAAGGTGCTATTTTCGGAGCTATCTGTTCCGTATCACTGGCAGAGCTTATCGGTATCACTATTTATTTCCTGGCACCGACTCTTATTTCAGCCTTTGACAGAACTCCTGAAGTTATTGCCTTTGGCACCTCAAGAGCAAGAATATGTGCACTGTTTTACTGCCTGTTATCATTTTCCCATGTAATGTCCTCAATACTAAGAGGTGCAGGACGTTCTGTTATACCTATGATAATAATGCTTATCTGCTGGTGCATAATAAGAGTATCAATTCTTGTTATATCCAGTCAGTTCGTAAGGGATATCAATATTGTAAACAGTGTATATCCTATTACCTGGGCCCTTTCTTCAATATGCTTTACCGTTTACTTTAAGGTAAGTCATATTCTATCGCCCAAGATGGCTACAGCATAAATCAATATTTCAAAATAAATATATAATATGAAATATGAAAAAGGCTGCACGTTTTTGTGCAGCCTTTTCCATATTATCTTAACCCTTCTCTATACTAAAGCTATAATCCTTAAAGTCCACATGGAGAGTTGCAAACGCTCCGTTATTCTTCCAAGTGATATCAAGCTTAGTACCATTACTGTTTATATCCATATCGGCATCAAAGCCAAAAGCAGGATATGTATTTCTGAACCTTAATAGTTCAATCTGTTTTTGTACTACCTCTGTCTTTATTGCTTCATTTATATATTCGGAAGACAGATTGGTACGATTTATTTCTTTATGTCCGCCTGCGCCGGCACGCTTTACAGCTTCAAAATCATTTTTGCCTGCAAACAGATCAAGATACCATACCTGAGGTTTTCCCGGCATAAACATCTGGATAGCTCTGGCCAGAAGCATCTTCTTATCGTCATCTCCAAGAGCACTGTAATAAGTTGAATTAACCTGATAGTACATCTTCTTCTGACCGTGAAGATCTTTTACAAGTCCACCTCTGCCAACAAGAGTTTTAATAAGGTCATCTATCTCTTCTTCAGAAAGCATTCCCTTAAGATCAAGAAGAGGGATTCCATCATGACATCCAAGCATATTTACTACACGGATCTTTTTGTCCTGAAGTTCCTTTGCCCAGTTTAAAAGCATTGTTCCATCTTTCTTTTCTATAGCATAGATAAGGAGTCCGGGAAGGAAGAAATCATAGGTCATATAGCCCTTGGAGGCTACTGTTTCATAAACCTTTTCTCCATAGCTTGCATGAATCTCAGGAAGAAGCTTTACACCATTTTTATCAGCCAGCTCTCTTACCTTTGCAAGAAGGTCCCAGGTTCCGGGATCATTCATAAAGTTCTTTTCTCCCGGTTCCTTCGGAGCATATGCAAAGGCATCAAGTCTTACAATCCTTGCACCATAGCCTGAGAGAGTCTTAAGAGTGTTTTCATAATGCTCCCAGACAAGAGGAGACTTAATATTAACATCCATCTGTCCCAGATATTTTCTGTTGGATTCAAGATACTCTACAACTTCATCTTTGTATTTTTCAAAGCCTGTAAAATCAATTTCCTTAGGTGTCTTTCCAGCATCAAGCTCACTGCAGATGCGCTCTGAAAGCCTGCTTGCAGCAAGATACTGCATACCCTTGCAAGGTCCATGCATAAGGTCCTGCTCATCAGGTCTTATATACTGAACCTCCTGATAAAATGTATTCCAGTAAGGCACATCACTTCCATCAGGCATTCTTACCATAAGAATAGGAAGTCCCGGTTTTCTGAAAAACATATCCTTGATATATTCTTCTCTTGGCTGAATATAACCATCCTCAGTCATATCGCCGCACCCTTCCCAGAACTTATTCCAGTTAATAAAGAAATCCTTATACCTGGAATTCTCACCATTTTTAAGAATATCCTGGAACTGCTCTGATAAAACTGATGCGTGATTCAAAATGAAATCCAGCTTTAAATCCATACCAAGATTTTTGAGATCCTCAATATCCTGTCTGTCAGCCAGAACCTCATTTATTCCGTAGTCTATAACAGAAAATCCTCTGTCTAAATCTGTATTAAAGATACTTGGCAGGATATAGAAAGACTGGAACACGTCCTTCATTTCATCCTTTTTCAAAAAAGAAACCACATCCTTTAAAGTTCCGCCAATGCTATCCGGATATGCATTAAGCATAGGTCCGTTATCTACGTAATTACCCATTTTATCTCCTATATAAATGGACTATTGTCCAAATCTACAACTATTAAATCAAATTTCAAAACAGTGTCACTTTAAACAAATATCAGTCGTTCATAAGCTTTTGATATTCATCAAAGCTAAGGATCTCACCATTTTTAGAAAGAATTATTCTGGCCTTATGAGCCTGGCTCTTTAACTTTTCCTGCTCAATTTCAAGTACTGTAGTGGTAAAGGCTGAATCTGTTTTGCCATCTCTGTTTCTGGACTGTCTGTGAGCAAGGGTCTCAGCAGGAGTTGAGTTAAGAAGTACAGGAACATCTACTCCCTTGTAGTAGTCACTGTTTCCGTGAGTCCATTCAATAATAAGAACCTGTGTATCACTAAAATCCACATCCTCATACCAGAGTGCACATTCATCTCTGCCCATTCTCTTAAGCCATATATCCTTTGCACCATCCTTGAAGGCATTAAGTATATTTTCAACCTCTGCGAAATCTGTCTCATTAGGTGTTCCAAGGTAGTTTGAAAGAGCTTCTCTTCCGCCCTTTATATAGCTTTCAAACCATGGATTTTCCTTTACGTATGCAGCATTTGCATCATCATCTTTTTCCTGAAGGGATTTAACAAAGTCAAATCTTTCCAAAGTAAATACCTTATCCTCTACCATTTTTCTGATGCCGCCTTCTCTGTAAAGGTGAAGTCTTTCTGCATCATTGTATTTAGGAATCCTGTGAGGATAATTATCTCCTGAAAGAGTATAGGACTTAATACCTGCCTGTGTAAGCATATAGGACAAAAGTGAAGCAATCTCTGATTTACCTACTCCGGAGCCTCCACATACTGTGATCACTGCTCTCTCATAAGGATTGTTCTTTACAACCGCCTTCAACTCTTCCACAAGTCTTGGAAAAATAACTGCTGCCTTTGCCTTATGGGTATCTCCGATTTCAATCTTATCTCCCGGCATATCCCCGTGAGGAATATCCTCAGGAATATCTATCATTTTCCAATCCTTTAGACCCTCCAGAGTCTTAAGAATCTTTCCGTTTGTCATTTCAATTTTTTCATAATTTTTGTTCATAATATTTAAACTCCTGATATTTTTTCAAAAGAATTCCCATTCCTTATATAAAGGAATGGGATCCCCTGATATTTTATTTGTAAAAAAATTATTTGATAGCGCCGTCTACCATACCCTGTACAATCTGCTTCTGGCCGATAAGGAATACAATAACCATAGGAATGATTGCAAGAAGTGCAGCTGTAAGAATCAGATTCCACTGTTTTACGTAAGAACCTACAAATGCCTGTACAGCTACAGGAAGGGTCTTAACCTTACCATTCTGACCAAGCATCATTGATGGCAGAAGGTAATCGTTCCATATCCACATACCGTTAAGGATTGTTACTGTTGTAATAACTGGCTTAAGAAGCGGGAATATGATTCTGAAGAAAATCTCTTCAGGTGGACATCCGTCAATTCCGGCAGCTTCTTCAAGTTCATAAGGAATACCCTTTATAAAACCTGTAAGAATAAATACTGTCATGGCTCCACCAAATCCGCAATATGCAAAAACAAGACCCGGTATGGACTGAAGCATCTGAATACCAACAAACTTACCTACATCTCTAAAAGTAGAAATAAGAGGAAGCATAACTACCTGGAAAGGAATGATCATAGAAGCAATAAATATAAAGTAGATCACTCTTGACCATACTGTATGATTTCTACAAATAACCCAGGCTGCCATTCCACCAAATACTGCAAGGAGAACCAGTGAAAGCACGGTTATGATCGCAGAGGAACCAAAAGCATTCCAGAAAAGGAAGTGGGTATTGTTTATTACATCGGTAAGGTTTGATGTGAACTGTGAAAAGCTCATACCTGTAAAGCCTATTGGATCTTTGGTTATAGCTTCCGTATTTTTAAAGGAATTTATTACTACCAAGAAGAAAGGGAAGAGCACATATATAGCAATAATGATAGCAATGATAGTTTCTATAATCGTAGTAGAAGTTTTAGGTTTCCTATTCATTACATTTCTACCTCCTTCTTATTTGATATTCTAACCTGCATGATTGATACACATGCCAGGATTATGAAGAACAATACAGCCTTTGCCTCGGCAAGTGCGTAATTATTCTTATTTACTGCTGTACTGTAGATGTTAAGAGCAAGCATCTCAGTACCGTTTGTCAGATAGTTATCTGCTCCCATGAATCCGTCTACAGATCCAGTTCCGTTTGTTAATGCAAGGTTTACATCGAACTGTTTAAAAGCAGATGTAAGTGTAAGGAATGTACAAATAGTAATTGTTGATGCGATCATTGGAATCTTAATATTGAAAAGTGTTTCTCTGGCATTGGCACCGTCTATGGCTGATGCCTCAAGAACATCCCTTGGAACAGTATTAAGACCTGTTATGTAAATCAGCATTATGTAACCTGCATATTGCCATACGTAAACAATAATGATGGCCAAAAATGCTGTATGAGTATCCGAAAGTATTGAATAATTCTGATTGATAAGTACTGCTGTAAATTTAGTTACAACATTACTGAATATGAACTGCCAAATATAACCAAGTACGATACCTCCGATGAGGTTTGGCAGGAAATATGAAGCTCTGAAAAATCCCAGGCCCTTGATCTTTGTAGTACAAAGAAGTGCTAAAAGGAATGCCACAAGATTAACCAGGATCATGTTAAATATAACGAAAAGGAATGTAATAAGTATTGACCAGATAAAGCTTGGCTGTTTAAACATCTTGATATAATTATCAAGTCCCACTACTTCATTGTATTTAATACCATTCCAGTCTGTGAATGAGTATCCGATACCTAAGATAAGTGGAATAATTACTGTAATAGCAAAAGTAAATAAAAGCGGGAAAAGAAAAACAATATTAACCATTGTACGGTGATGCTTTAATGAAGGGAAAGTGAACATCCCCGCAAGAATTAAAAGCATACCTGCAACCAGCATTGCTCCGCGCAATGTGTTTTCTGATCCTGAAAAGTCCATAATCAATGATGTAATAAATAGAATGAGTCCCGCAAACAGGCATATCAGCGATAAAATTTTCTTGCCGGTATTATTGACATTCATCCCAAATCCTCCGTTTTCAATAAAAAAGGTTTTTTGTAAAATAGGGCAGCGGCATTTGCCACCGCCCCATTTATATAATACTTTTAGCGAATAAGTATTTTTACATAAGATTATTCTGCGTAGTAAGCTTTGATAACCTTGGCAATTGTCTCTGTAAATGCTGCAGCATCAGCGATTGATCCCTTAGCATAGTCAGCAAATACCTGACATGTTTCATTCTGAAGACCATCTTTCTTAAGCATTGTGTGCCATCCTGATGTCTTTCCTGCATCCATGTAGCTCTTGATACTCTCATAGAAAGGATCAGCTGCTGCATATGAGCAATCATTGAATGGGCTGATAAGACCAGCTTCGTTTACAAGGATATCCTGAGCTGAATCATCTGATACCCACTGAAGGAATGCCTTAGCTGCATCTACATTACCATCTGCATATACTGTCCAGTATGAAGGTGGTCCTGCGATGATTGTATCGATTCCATCCTCAAATGCATAAGGAGCAAATCCCATTGCAAATCCTGTATAATCTGAGCTTGCTGTTACTGTTGCATTGATCCAGTTACCCTGAGTAACGAATGCATACTTTCCTGCTGCAAATCCTGCAACCTGCTGATCGTATGTACCATCGATAAGAAGTTCAGGATCTGAATACTGATTCATCATTCCGATAAACTCAGCAAAGTGTGTCATTCTGTCTGTATCGATCTGACCTGCATCATTTAAGAGGTCGATGTATGTTGTATCATCAAGTGCAAGACCGGCATCAAGATACTGACCAAATACGTGAGTACCTGAAGACCATCCAAGGTTAGCCGGCTCTGCGCACCATCCAAGAACAGCTGTAAGGCCAAGCTCATCCTTCATGGAATCAAGTGTTGCAAAAGCTTCTGCATAAGCATCAGGACTTGTAAGAGATGCAGGATCGATTCCGGCCTTCTCAAGAACATCTGCATTGTATGCAAGAGCTGTAGCTTCTACAGTGTAAGGGAAGCCGATTGTTCCCATTGCATCATCTGTAAGCTCAAAGTCTGTGTCCTCTGTCCACTGCTCACCGGAAAGATCTGCAAGCATTCCATCCCAGTTAGCTGCCTGGTTAGCTTCGATAACGAAGATGTCAGGCATATTGTCTGCCTGATACATGTTCTTAAGTTCATCAGAAGCACTTGTGTCACCACCGATTGTCTCAACAGTAACTGTGTTTCCTGTCTCTTCAAGATACTTAGCTGCCAGTTCCTGGAGCTGTGTATCAATTTCAGGCTTACCATTTAATAAGCGGATTGCTTCGTAAGAAGCTGCTGCATCAGTTGCCTCTGTTGCAGTCTCTGTAGTCTCAGCTGCTGTTTCTGTTTTTGCTTCAGTCTCAGTTGCTGTAGAATCTGTTGTTTCTGTAGTAGTTGTTTCAGATGAGCTACCACAAGCGGCTAAGCTGCACACCATTGCACTAGCCAATAAGACGGATAATACTTTCTTTTTCACTTTATAACCCTCCTTTTTGTTGAAAGTGTCTATTATTAAGACACCCCTGCGCTAACTTTTGCGCGTAAGTTGTATGCTTGAATTTAAATTAACATACTTATGCGCAAAAGGCAAGTGGTTTACAAGAAATAATTTGTTGCGCATGTGCATTTTTCACAAACTAAGCCTTACTATGTCGATATTTATTCACATTTACAACAAATTAAATTTTTATAAAGTTATGTAAGTGTTTACATTTGCGCAAAAGGTTGTTCTTTTAAAAACCTTTATTTTCAATACTTTTCAGGTTTGCGTATAATATTTTAGCTTTTATAAGTGTAAAATACATCAAAAAGCTTAATCTAAAGTGTTTGTTACTTTGTTACAAAAGAGCACTTACTTAAGAAAAAATAATGAATCATTAATATAAAAGCGCTAAAAAAACCAACTATAGTTTTTGGCTATAATTGGTTTTGTAAAAACTCACTATTAAATTCAATTTATCTTTTTAACAGTATCTCTTATTACCAGTTCAGTCGGGAACTTAATCTGATTATTTGGACCAAGCTCTCCGTTTATTATCTTTATAAGTGTTTCTGCCGCTGTAACAGACTTAAGCTTTACATCCTGATGAACTGTGGTAAGGGCAGGCCTGTGATATTTGCCAAGATCATTATCATCAAATCCCACTACAGATATTTCATCGGGAACCTTTATGCCTCTGTCATATAAAGCAGACATAAGCATTACCGCATAAAGATCCGATACGCACATAATAGCAGTATATTCCCTGGCTCTTTCACAGATTTCATTAAGACTGTCTTCTATTTCACTTTGATGAGGTCTTATTTTCAGGAAATCTTTTTCCTCGAATTTAATACCCGCATCCTTTAGGGCAGCCTTGTATCCGGTGAATCTTGCAAGGTCTACACCTTTTTTATTATCGGATATGAATGCTATTTTCTTATGACCGTTATCTATCAGATATCGGGTCATATCATAGGCACCCTTTTCATCCTCAAG
>JAILBM010000438.1 GCA_024680925.1 Butyrivibrio sp. | reverse complement strand
GAAGCTCATGAAACAGAAGAGCCAGTAGTAGAAGAAGCTCCTGAAATAGAGGAACCTCAGATAGTAGAAGAAATCCCTGAAATAGAGGAACCTATAGTAGAAGAAGTTCCTGCAATAGAGGAGCCAGTAGTAGAAGAGATTCCTTTAGTAGATGAGCCAGTAACAGAAGAACTGTCAATAGAAGATATCATGACAGAAGAAACGGTGGAGGAAGATACTCCGCCTATAGAAGAACCAACAGTAGAAGAAATCCCTGAAATAGAGGAACCTCAGATAGTAGAAGAAATCCCTGAAATAGAGGAACCTCAGATAGTAGAAGAAATCCCTGAAATAGAGGAACCTATAGTAGAAGAAGTTCCTGAAACAGAAGAGCCAGTAGTAGAAGAAGCTCCTGAAATAGAGGAGCCAGTAGTAGAAGAAGTTCCGGCAGTAGAGGAACCAGTAGTAGAAGAGACTCCAATAGTAGATGAACCAGTAACAGAAGAACTGCCAGTAGAAGAGGCTCCAATAGTAGAGGAGCCAATAGAAGAAGAGCCGATAGTAGAAGAACCTGTAATGGAAGAAATTTCAATGGAGGAACCTGCTGATGTACAGGTAGAACAGGATATGTCACTGGAAGATTTTTCTATTGAAGAGCAAATGAATGTAGAAAACGATATGTCAGAACCGCTGGTAGTAGAAGATAGTGATGCACTTGAGGAAGTTGCGCCTGAAGTTCCTATTTATGAAGAAGAGAATCCGTTAGAAAACCTTGGAACGATTGGTGATGATGGATTTAGTGAAGCATTGTCCGGGCTGGATGATGACGGAAGCTTGACCAATCCTGATGATAATCAGTCAAATCAGGAAATTTTAACAGATCTTCTTGATAATATGCAGGACGAGATTGAAGGAATGGATGAATCGGCTTCAGATGGTTTTGACTCTATATCAGATGAAGATTTTGATATTAATGCTGTTGATTCAGATGCAGAGAATACAGAAGATATAGAAAAAGCAGCAGAAGATATTGCAGATCTAAATCTGGATGGTGGAATGGATTCAAACCTTTCTATTGATGACATTCAGAATACCGGAAGTGATATTTTGGCAGATAGTGCCAATCTGTCAGATTCACTTACAGATCAGACTATGGATGATACTCCTACCAATGAGATTTTAAGTGAAGATGATAATCTGGATTTGGGTGATCTTGCAGATGTAATATCGGGTTCTTCTGATACAAATGAAGAAGTAAAAGATGATAATATAGATGAAATCAATTTAGATGATATTAATCTTGATAGCATGGAGATGTCATCTGAAGATGAAAAAGGTATAGGATGGGAAGAACCTGCACAGGCAGCTGAGGATGATCTAGAACTTGGTATTACTGAAGCTGAAGTGAGTTTGGAAGAACCTGAGATAAGTCTGGAAGAGCCTGAGATAGGATTAGAGGATTCTATAGATGAAATCCCATCTATAGAAGAGGATATTACAGATACTTCAGGTAATACAACTGATCAGCCTGTTTCATCGTCTATGCCGGATTTAGATGCCATAATGAATTCTCTTTCAAGTGACGATTTGAGTGGATTGGACGATGATATTCCGGTTGATAATGTGCAAAACGATGATATTTTATCTGCACTTGTAGAAACCGATGAAAGCAAATCATCAGAACTTAATCCTGATATTATGGGGCTGGAAGAGTCTGAGGCAGAGGAGACTGCATCAGATTCTATAGAAGATGCGCTGGCTCTTGAAGATGATCTTGCTTTAGAGGATGGCATTGATCAGGAAGAAGGCGAAGCTTCAATAGATGACCTTGAGGATGAGGATGGCATTCCAGGTATTCCATCTCTCGAAGATATGGAAATGGATGAGGATATTCTTGAGGGTGAAGAAGAACCTAAAACAAAGAAATCCCGAAAGAAAAAGAAGTATGCAGAAGAAGGCACGGAAGAAGAGTCCGGTAAAAAGAAAAATCCAATTGTTGCCTTTTTTGCAAAATTATTTACGACACTTACGCAGGAAGATGAGGATATTGGAAATTCTGAGGCAGATGAGCTAGCCAGTCTGACTGATGATAATCAGAAAGTTCTTGATGAGCTTGCGGCAGAAGGCGGTAAAAAGAAAGAAAAGAAGAAAAAGGAAAAGAAAGAAAAGCCAAAGAAGGAGAAAAAGCCTCCAAAGGAGAAAAAGAAGAAAGAGCCAAAGCCAAAGAAGGAGAAAAAGCCCAAGAAGGAAAAGGCTCCGGAAGATACTAGGCCGGAGAGAGCTATTGCACCTAAGAAGGTAGCTGTTTCAGGAATATTTGCAATCAGTCTTGGTATACTTTTTATCCTTCCTGCAATGATAATGCCGGAAAAAATAGCAATCGGAAGAGCAAATGCTGCTTTTTATCTTAAGGATTATGACACCAGTTATAAACTTTTGTATGGTAAAAGCTTAACTGAGGAGCAGGCTCTTATTTATAACCAGTCACGAGTTATCACCTGGGCACAGCATTATCTTGACAGTTATTATAATTATAAGAACATGCACATGGAGGAAGAAGCTCTTGATTCACTTCTCAAAGCAATAGCTCAGTACGGAAACATAACAGCGGATTCAGAACAATTCCTTGTTGAAAATGAAGTCAATTCCGTGTACGATAGTATCGAATCGTTGCTGATGGAAGAGTATGGATTGACTGTAGAAGACGCTGAGGAGATCAATAGTATAGAAAAGAAATACGATTATACTGTTCGTATTATGCAGATCGTTGGTACTTTATAATAACCTACCGGCATCGATATCAATAAAGAAAGTGGTAATGCGTAGATGGTAGCAATTATTGATTATGATGCAGGTAATATTAAGAGCGTTGAGAAGGCATTCCAGTATCTTGGTGAGGATACAATAGTAACACGCAAAGAATCTGAAATTTATGGAGCAGATCATGTAGTGCTGCCGGGCGTTGGCGCTTTTGGCGATGCTATGGCTAAATTAAATAAGTATGGACTTGTTGATGTAATAAAGACTGTTACATCAAAGGAAGTTCCTTTTATAGGAATATGCCTGGGTCAGCAGCTGCTTTTTGATTCAAGTGAAGAATCAGAGGGAGTTGCAGGCCTGGGCATTTTGCGTGGTCAGATTAAGAAGATTCCGGATAATGCAGGCGAATTAAAGATTCCTCAAATAGGCTGGAACAGTTTAAGTTTTCCTTCTAAAGGAAGACTGTTTAAAGAGATTCCGGAGGATTCTTACGTTTATTTTGTTCACTCCTATTATCTTCACGCAGATGACAGAGAGATAGTTAAGGCAACTACAGACTATGGAACTCTTATAGATGCTTCTGTAGAAAAAGGCAATATTTTTGCCTGTCAGTTCCATCCGGAAAAAAGTTCTGAAGTAGGAATGCAGATTCTTAGAAACTTTTTGAAGGTATGATGGGATTAAAATAAATTTTATTAGATCCAAGTAAAACAAGAATTTGATTACAGACAATATAAAACCGAAAAAATAATTTAAGGGTGAAAAATATGCTTACTAAAAGAATAATTCCCTGCCTGGATGTAAACAATGGCAGAGTTGTTAAAGGTATAAATTTTGTGCAGCTTCGAGATGCGGGAGATCCTGTAGAAGTAGGAGCTGCCTATTCGCAGGCGGGTGCGGATGAACTGGTATTTTTGGATATTACAGCTACTTCTGATGCAAGAAATACTGTAACAGATATGGTAAGAAGAGTTGCCGAAAAGGTATTCATTCCTTTTACTGTTGGTGGTGGTATCAGAACTGTTGAGGATATGAAGGGGATTCTTAGAGAAGGTGCAGACAAGGTTTCAGTTAATTCTGCAGCTATTGACAGGCCGGAACTGATTTCAGAAGGTGCTGAGAAATTTGGAAGTCAGTGCATCGTGGTTGCTATTGATGCAAGACGCAGAGAAGACGGAAGCGGCTGGAATGTATACAAGGCAGGTGGCAGAATAGATACAGGAATTGATGCCATCGAATGGGCAAAAAAGGCCTGCAGTCTTGGGGCAGGAGAGATCCTTCTTACAAGTATGGACGGAGATGGAACTAAGGCAGGCTATGATATAGAATTTACCAGAAAAATTTCTGATGTGGTTTCTGTTCCTGTAATTGCATCAGGTGGTGCAGGTAAACTTGAGCACTTTTATGATGCGCTGACTGAAGGCGGTGCAGATGCAGCCCTTGCGGCATCACTTTTTCATTACAAAGAATTGGAAATAATTGATGTAAAAAAATATCTTGCAGAAAGAAATGTATCTGTAAGGCTTTAATTATTTGAATTTGAAATATTATGTATAACGAAAGGTCGTAGCTTTATATGTCAATGATTACAAATGATTGGCTTCCTGCGCTTCAGGATGAATTCCAAAAAGATTATTATAAAAAGCTTTTTGAATTTGTAAAGGAGGAGTATAGCACACATGTTGTGTATCCTCCTGCTGATGATATATTTAATGCACTTCATCTTACTCCATTAAAGGATGTGAAGGTGCTTATACTTGGTCAGGATCCTTATCATGAACCTGGTCAGGCCCATGGACTTAGCTTTTCTGTTCAGCCGGGAATTGCTGCGCCGCCATCACTTGTTAATATCTACAAGGAATTAAATGATGATCTTGGATGCTTTCTTCCAAACAACGGATATCTCAAAAAATGGGCAGATCAGGGGGTACTTCTTTTGAATACCCTTCTTACCGTAAGGGCTCATCAGGCTTTTTCTCATCAGAATCACGGCTGGGAGCAGTTCACAGATGCCATTATTAAGGCAGTAAATGAACAGGACAGACCAATAGTGTTTATGCTTTGGGGGAAGCCTGCCCAATCCAAAATTTCCATGCTTAATAATCCTAAACATTTGATTCTTAAAGCTCCTCATCCAAGTCCGCTTTCGGCTTACAGAGGCTTTTTTGGCTGCAAGCACTTTAGTCAGTGTAACGATTTTCTTAAGGCAAACGGTATTACGCCAATAGATTGGCAGATTGAAAATTTATAAAAATAATTCTGTACTTTACCACGAAAAAGTGTTAAAGTATCAGATAAAGTTTTAATATACTAAAGTGGATGATGAAAAGCTCTTGGTTTAGGACAATCGGAGCAGAGAAAGAAATGAGGTATTAATGAAAAAAGCATTCGTAACTAAGGCGCAGGTAGAAGAAATTTCAAAAAAATACCCTACGCCTTTTTATCTGTATGATGAAAAAGGAATTGTCAATAACGCAAGAGACGTTTATAAGGCTTTTTCCTGGAACAAAGGTTTTAAAGAGTACTTTGCAGTTAAGGCAACACCAAACCCAATACTTATGAAGCTTTTGCAGAATGAAGGATGTGGATTTGACTGTTCTTCAATAACAGAGCTTATGCTTTCTAAGAGTGTCGGAGCTTGTGGAAGTAACATTATGTTTTCATCAAACGATACACCGACAGAGGAATTTGCCTATGCAGATAAAATAGGTGCAATTATTAACCTTGATGATATTACACATATTGAATTCGTAGAGGAGGCTCTAGGTGGAAGACTTCCTGAAACAATGAGCTGCAGATTTAATCCGGGTGGAGTATTTCAAATGAGTAACGGAATCATGGATAATCCGGGTGATTCCAAGTATGGTATGACAAGGCAGCAGATCAGTGAAGCTTTTAAAATCATGAAATCCAAGGGTGTTAAGAATTTTGGAATTCATGCATTTCTTGCAAGTAACACTGTTACCAACGAATACTATCCTCAGCTTGCAGGACAGCTTTTTGAGCTGGCAGTAGAGCTTGAAAAGGAGACCGGAGCTGATGTTAAATTTATCAATCTTTCAGGTGGTGTAGGTATTCCTTATAAGCCTGACCAGGAGGAAAATGATATTTATGCTATCGGCGAAGGAGTCAGAGAGCAGTACGAAAAGATTCTTACACCTAACGGAATGGGAGACGTTGCTATTTTTACAGAAATGGGACGTTTCATGATGGGACCTTACGGAGCGCTTGTAACTAAGGCTATTCATGAGAAGCATATTTATAAAGAGTATATTGGTGTAGATGCTTGTGCTGTAAATCTTATGAGACCTGCTATGTATGGTTCATATCATCATATAACAGTTCTCGGAAAAGAAGATGCTCCTCTTGAGTGTACTTATGATGTAACAGGTTCTCTTTGTGAGAATAATGATAAATTTGCCATTGACCGTCAGCTTCCTAAAATTGATATGGGAGATTATCTCTTTATACATGATGCAGGTGCTCATGGTTTTGCAATGGGATATAATTATAATGGTAAGCTTTGGAGTGCCGAGCTTCTTCTTAAGGAAGACGGTAGCGTTCAGCAGATAAGAAGAGCAGAGTCTCCAAGAGACTATTTTGCTACACTTGATTGTGTTGAAGGCTTTGATAAGCTGGATGAAATAATGACAGAAGAGGGATTTTAAAGATAATTATTTATTATCTTTTATCAAAATTTAAGCATAAAAAATAAGTGATTATTATTGGGAACATACTTTTGACACTAATATTGTATATGTGCTATAGTCTATTAGGATTATGTAATTGTATACAATTATACCAATAATAATGTGGAGGTCTTTTTACAATGACATACGTTGAGATGAGTCAGGATGAGCTTAAGGAAGAGATCAAAAGCCTTAAGGAGATTTACAAAAAATATCAGGATATGGAGCTGAGCCTTGATATGAGCAGAGGTAAGCCATGCAGAGAGCAGCTTGATCTGTCAATGGGTATGATGGATACTCTTAATTCAGAAGCTGATCTTAGTTGCGAGGATGGCACAGACTGCCGTAACTATGGTGTACTTAGCGGTATTCATGAGGCTAAGGTTCTTATTGGCGATATGATGGAGAACAATCCTGATAATATAATTATTTATGGTAATTCATCTCTTAATGTTATGTATGACACAATATCAAGAGCTATGACTCATGGTATTATGGGTAATACTCCATGGTGCAAGCTTGACAAGGTTAAATTCCTTTGCCCTGCACCGGGATATGACAGACATTTTGGTATAACACAGTATTTTGGTATTGAAATGATAACAGTTCCAATGACTCCACAGGGACCGGATATGGATATGGTTGAGAAGCTGGTTTCTGAGGATGAGTCCATAAAGGGTATATGGTGTGTTCCAAAATACTCCAACCCACAGGGATATTCTTACTCAGATGAAACAGTAAGACGTTTTGCAAGATTAAAGCCTGCTGCTAAGGATTTTAGAATTTTCTGGGATAATGCTTACGGTATTCATCACCTTTATGATGATCATCAGGATTATCTTATTGAGATTTTGGCTGAGTGTAAGAGAGCCGGAAACCCTGACCTTGTTTATAAATTTGCTTCTACTTCAAAAATTACATTCCCCGGAAGTGGTATAGCAGCTCTTGCCACATCACTTAATAACCTGGAGGATATTGAGAATCAGCTTAAGCATCAGACCATAGGTCATGATAAGGTTAATCAGCTCAGACATGTGCGCTTCTTTGGTGACATCCATGGAATGGTTGAGCATATGAGAAAGCAGGCTGATGTAATTCGTCCTAAATTTGAAGCAGTTGAAGAAATCTTTGAGAAAAATCTTGCTGGTCTTGGAGTTGGTGAATGGACAAAGCCAAGAGGAGGATACTTTATCAGCTTTGATTCATTGGATGGCTGTGCAAAGGCTATTGTTGATAAGGCCAAGAAAGCAGGTGTTAAGATGACACCTGCAGGAGCAACTTATCCATATGGTAAGGATCCTCTTGACAGTAATATAAGAGTTGCACCAACCTATCCTTCAATTGATGATCTTAAGACAGCAGCAGAGCTGTTTACAGTATGCGTAAGACTGGTAAGTGCTGAGAAGATATACAGAGAGAAGTTTAACTGATATTAACTTTTTGGCTATGTTTAAAGAATAGGATTCTTTCATGACAGAACAAATAAAAGAATTTGTTTTTTACCTTAGTAACATAAAAAAGACATCGCGTAATACTGTGCAGTCCTATGAAAGGGATTTGAACAGCCTTAAAGAATTTCTTGAAAAACGAGACATATATGAGGTTTTGGATATTACAGAGGATGTACTTACTGAATATATTGCTGGTCTTACGGACCAGCATTTTTCAGCATCTACAGTTTCAAGACATATATCGTCCATAAAGGCTTTTTACAGATATATGATTGAAAACGGAGATGTCTCCGAAGACCCTTCTGAGATTTTAAAGGCACCTAAGATATACAGACATGAGCCCAGACTTTTGTCCATGACTGAAATTAATACACTTCTGGATATGCCTGATGTGGAAACTGTTAAGGGACAGCGGGATAAAACCATGCTGGAATTATTATATGCCACAGGCATGAAGGTTTCGGAGCTCATATCGCTAAATGTAGATGATGTGGACCTTGGAATCAGTTGCGTTAAGTGTAAGGCTACCAGAAAGCCAAGAATCATTCCATATGGAGCCAAGGCTTCGGAACAGCTTATGGTGTATCTTTCAGAGACCAGAAAAGAGCTGGTGGATGATGATGAGAATACGCTTTTATTTGTAAATTATCAGGGCCTGGGAATGAGCAGGCAGGGCTTTTGGAAAATGGTTAAAGGCTATGCCAGAAAAGCAGGCATAAATGAAGATATAACTCCTTATAGTTTAAGACATTCCATGGCAGTTCATTTTATGGAAAACGGGGCTGATATTGAAATGCTTCAGGAGATGCTGGGACATTCTGAAAAATATACAACTCAAAGATATGTTCAAAAGAAAACCAACAGCTTCAGAGAGATGTATGATAAGGCCAATACCCGAGGATAAAAAGGATTTTCAAAGATGAGAATCTATTAGTGCAATCTAATAGTGCCTCATCTTTTTTTGTGTAAATTTTGTAAAATCTATTTATATTAATATTGTAATGCTTTAAAATGTAAAAGTGTTACTCATAGGTTATATTTAATCAAGTTACTAAATCGGCATAAATCAAGGTCGATAGTAATATATTACAATTATAGTATTTAGTGTTATTAGGAGGAATTATATGGAGCAGAAATTACCAAAGAGATCTGAGGTCCCTGTAGAACTTACATGGAGACTTGAAGATATTTATGCTGATGAGCAGTTATGGGAAAAAGACATTGAGAAGGCAGCAGCCCTGGCTGATCAGCTTGCAGAACTTAACGGAAAAATGACTAAGGATGCAGCTACATTATTAAAGGCATTTGATTTATATGAGCAGTGTATGATGACCATGGGTAAATATTATGGTTATGCATCTAAGAAAAGTGATGAAGATACTTCAGATAGTCATGGTCAGGAGCTTAATGCAAGAGCTGCAACAGCTGCCGCAAAGGTAGAGGAAAAAGTATCATTTTTTGATCCTGAAATACTTACTCTTTCTGAAGAAGAAATCAATAAATTCTATGAGCAGGAGCCTGGACTTAAGAAATATGAAGTCTCTATTAAAGAAATTTTAAGAACAAAAGAGCATGTACTTTCAAAAGAAATGGAAGCAGTACTTGCTTCAGCTTCTGAAATGGCGCAGGTTCCTTCAAATGGTTTTGGAATGCTTGCTAATGCAGACCTTAAATTCCCTTCTGTAAAAAATGCAGATGGAGAGGAAGTACAGATTTCCAATGGAAGATTTGTCCCTCTTCAGATGTCTCCGGACAGAGAGCTTAGAAAAGAAGTATTTGAGAAGTTCTATTCAAGATATAAGGAATTTGGAAATACATGGGCAGCTTTATATTCAGGTGAAGTAAAGCAGAGAATGTTCTATGCTAAAGCCCGTCATTATAATTCAACCTTTGAAGCAGCTGTAGATGGCAACAACGTTCTTCCTGCAGTATGCGATAACCTTATTGAAAGTGTACATAAGGGATTTGACAAGATGCATCGTTATGTATCACTTCGTAAAAAGCTTCTCGGAGTAGATGAGCTTCATATGTATGATGTTTATACTCCAATGGTTAAAGATTATGATGCAAAGGTTACTTTTGAAGAAGCAAAGGAAATGTCTCTTAAGGCACTGGCTCCTCTTGGAGAAGACTACCTTGAAATCGTAAAACAGGCTTATGACAACAGATGGATTGATGTTATGGAAAATGAAGGTAAGCGCGGTGGAGCATATTCTTCAAGCTCTTACGGAACACATCCATATATGCTTCTTAACTATAACAATACTCTGGATGATGTATTTACTCTTGTACATGAAATGGGTCACTCAATGCATACCTGGTATTCAGAACATGAGCAGACATATCTTAACAGCCACTACAAGATTTTCGTAGCTGAGGTTGCATCAACAACTAATGAGATACTTCTTCTTGAATATCTTCTTGGAAAAGCTGAGAGTAAGCAGGAAAAGGCATATCTTATCAATCACTATCTTGAGAGCTTTAAGTCAACTCTTTACAGACAGACTATGTTTGAAGAGTTTGAGAGAAAGACAAACAAGATGGCAGAGGATGGAATACCTCTTACTTCAGAGACTCTTGCTGAGGTTTATTTAAATCTTAATAAAGACTACTTTGGTGAAGATATGGTTTCTGATCCGCTTATTGCTTATGAGTGGTGCAGAATACCTCACTTCTATTACAATTTCTATGTATATCAGTATGCTACAAGCTTCTCAGCTGCAGTAGCTATTGCACACAGAATCTTAGAAGAGGGTGCTCCTGTTGTTGAGCAGTACAAGAAGTTCTTAAAGAGCGGATGCACTCAAGATCCTGTAAGTCTTCTTAAGATTGCAGGTGTTGATCTTTCAACAGGCAAGCCTGTGGATGAGGCTCTTGAAGTATTTGGTAAGGCTATTGATGATATGGAAGAGCTTTATAAATAATAGATGACTTTTATGTAAATATGTATTTGTACTTGTTGTAAGAAAAAATAATAGTCATGAAAATATAAAGAGATTAATGTGATGAATTTCACATTAATCTCTTTTTGATTTTACATTATTATATGTATTCGATATTTTTAAGTTGAAACACGTAATTATTGCAGTTTCGTGTTTGCATAGACAAAAATTATACCTGCTCTGCAATTTCAAGAAGAAGTCTTTCTGTATCATTCCATCCAAGACATGGATCTGTAATAGACTTTCCATAGATACCGTCACCAATTTTCTGGTTGCCTTCTTCTATATAGCTTTCAATCATAACACCCTTAACCAGCTTTTTGATACAGTCAGCATGGTTTCTTGAGTGAAGAACTTCCTTTACAATTCTGATCTGTTCCTTGAACTGTTTGTTGGAGTTGTTGTGGTTAGAGTCAATAATGGCAGCAGGATTGATAATATCAAACTTATCGTAAAGTTCTGATAAAAGTATCAGATCTTCATAGTGATAGTTAGGAAGAGCCTGGCCATGCTTGTTGTTGGAGCCACGCAGTACACTATGGGCAAGTGGATTACCGCTTGTCTGAACTTCATATCCTCTGTAGGTAAAATCATGTGGATGCTGCGCTGCATAAATGGAATTAAGCATAACACTTAAATGTCCACTGGTGGGATTCTTCATTCCGGCAGGAACATCGAAACCACTGGCAACCATACGATGCTCCTGATCTTCAACAGAACGGGCACCGATTGCTACATAGGAAAGAATATCCTCAACATATCCCCAGTTTGAAGGGTATAACATCTCATCTGCAGCAGTAAGGCCTGTTTCTTCAATTGCCCTGATATGCATATGTCTCATGGCAATAAGACCTGCATGGAAATCCGGCTTTCCTTCAGGATCGGGCTGGGAAGTGATACCCTTATATCCTTCACCTGTGGTACGAGGTTTGTTGGTATATATTCTTGGGATAAGTATAAGTTTATCCTTGACTTTATCGTTTACCTTTGCAAGACGATTGACGTAATCGCATACCGCATCCTCGTTATCTGCTGAGCAGGGACCTACGATTACAAGAAATTTATCGCTTTTGCCAGTGAAAACATCAGCTATTTCCTGATCTCTTTTTTTCTTGATTGCAGCAAGCTTCTCAGATAAAGGAAGTTCTGCTCTTATTTCTTCAGGGCTTGGCAATTCCTGTATATAGTTAAAAGACATAATTTTTCCTCCCCTTTTAAATTCTTATGACTTTTTGTCGCTTTGCTCCAAAAGTCATGCAAATAGGCCATTTGAAGGCGACTAACGTCGCAGGGCCTATTTGCCTCTTGAATCACTTTCTTACGAAAACCGCAGTAAATGCGGATTTCTGTAATTGACGCACAAGAATATATCTATTGTAACATAAACTTTTTATTATCACAGAACAATTTTTACATAGTTTATTGATATATATTAATCTCAAGAGATTTTCTGCAGGATAAAAAATGCTTAAAAATATAGATATAAACGGAAAAACAGGAGATATTTCTAAATAAAACAGTTGATAATATTTATTGAAATTTGGGAATGAGATTACAGATATAGTGTTTATACTATCTATGAAACACTAGATGTGGTATAATAAATAAAACTGAATATAATAACGCATATATAATTGTGACCTGCAAAAGGGGATTCGATTTTGTCGAATTACATAACCGGGCCATTGTATAATGCAACCAAGGGGGATACTGCATGAAGAAAATCTATGTGTTGGACACCAATGTTCTGATCCAGGCTCCTTATGCTATTAAGTGCTTTGACGACAATGAAGTTGTACTTCCGCTCGTTGTGCTCGAAGAGCTTGATAATCACAAGCGTGATGAAGGAGAGAGGGGAGCAAATGTCCGTGAAGCTATCCGTATTATCGACCAGCTAAGGCAGAATGGAGATTTAACCGGCGGTGTTAATATGGACAATGGTGGAACACTTCGTGTGGAGAAAAATTTCAAGGATGTGGAACTACCACATGATTTGTCTGAACATAAGTCAGACAACCGCATTCTTAAGGTTTGCAAAGGCCTGTCAGAAAGCCGGAAGGCACAGGTTATTCTTGTAACCAAGGACATTTTATTAAGAGTTAAGGCACAGCTTATTGATGTAAAAGCTGAGGATTTTACTACTGAGCAGGTAGTAGGCCATGGGGAGCAGTACAGTGGACGTATTGATGTATATGCACCGGAGGATATTTTTAAGGAATTTAAGAAAAAAGGCATACCCGTTGAACAGGTATATGTTTGTGATGAAGACGGTGCCAAGGTCATGCCGGAACTATTTGAAAATGAATTTGTAATAGTACATGCTGATCAGTCACTTAAGAAAACTCAGATGGGGCGCGTTGAAAAAGGCGTAATAAAAAAGCTCGAGTATGAAAAAAGTCAGCCGTATGGGGTAACACCAAGAAATGCAGGACAGTATTTTTTGCAGGAAGCACTTATGGCTCCGGCATCTCAGGCACCACTTGTTATAGTAAAAGGTATGGCAGGAACAGCCAAAACCTTTTATTCACTGGCAGTGGGACTTGAAAAAATGGTTAACAGACCAACAGGGGAATACAGGCGTATTCTTGTTTGCAGACCAAATTCACAGTTTGACGATGATATTGGATTTCTTCCGGGAGATGAGCAGGAAAAGATTTCACCTCTTATGAGACCTATCATTGATAACCTGGAGCAGCTTATTGATTCCAACGAGGAAGAACGTTATAAGGATGAAAAAGAGCTGGAAGGTAAAACTGATGAAATCTTTGACAGAGGAATAGTTCAGTGCGAGGCTCTTAACTTTATCAGAGGTCGTTCTATATTAAAGACTTATCTTATTATAGATGAAGCACAGAACATGACTCCGGCTCAGGCAAAGGGAATAATAACAAGAGCAGGTAAAGATACCAAGATAATTCTTCTTGGAGATCCAAATCAGATTGACAGACCGTTTTTGGATGAACGTACCAATGGTTTATCCTATGCCTCAGAGCACATGAAGGGTAGTCCGTTATGCTATCAAATTTCTCTATCCGCTTCCGAATGTGAACGTTCATTGTTGGCCATGGACGCTATTGGAAGAATGCAGGATAAAGAAATCTGGAATTGAGTATGGTATTATGATGCCTCGTTTCACTACGGGGCATCATTTTTTTACACAATTCAATTGCATTTATATTCTTGTGACTTCAGCCAGAAATCTGCACTTGTATACAATATGCACAAAAACTTTTGATAAATTTTTTATAAACTTTTGCAATTTAATGTAATAAAGTATCTTGTAAATTTTAAAACGACATTATATAATACCATTCAGACAGAGGTGTCTACGCAACGGGGCGTAAAGACCATTTATTCTTTACGCCCTTTTTTTGTACAAATTTTTAGGGCGCATACAGATATGAAGGTCTGTTTCGTGATACAAATGGCACCAAAACAAGGAGGAAAATTTATTATGTCATACGTTGATGAAGTCTACGATTATGTTGTAGCAAAGAACCCAGCTCAGCCTGAATTCCACCAGGCAGTAAAAGAAGTTCTCGAGTCACTTCGTGTAGTTATCGAAGCTAACGAAGAGGAGTACAGAAAGGCAGCTCTTCTTGAGAGACTTGTTACTCCAGAGAGACAGATTCTTTTCAGAGTACCTTGGGTTGATGATAACGGTCAGGTACAGGTTAACAATGGTTTCCGTATTCAGTTCAATTCAGCAATCGGACCATACAAGGGAGGACTTCGTTTCCACCCATCAGTAAACCTTGGTATCATTAAATTCCTTGGTTTTGAGCAGATTTTCAAGAACTCACTTACAAGCCTTCCTATCGGTGGTGGTAAGGGTGGTTCTGACTTCGATCCTAAGGGCAAGTCAGACAACGAAATCATGAAGTTCTGCCAGAGCTTTATGACAGAGCTCTACAGACACATCGGAGCTGATACAGACGTTCCAGCCGGTGATATCGGTGTAGGCGGACGTGAGATTGGTTATCTCTATGGACAGTATAAGAGAATTAAGGACGTATACGAAGGAGTTCTTACAGGTAAGGGTCTTACATATGGTGGATCACTTGCTCGTACAGAAGCTACAGGATATGGTCTTGTATATATTACAAATGAACTTCTTAAGGATCACGGCCAGTCAATGGAAGGCAAGACAGTAGTTGTTTCCGGTGCCGGTAACGTAGCAATCTATGCAATCCAGAAGGCTCAGCAGCTTGGTGCAAAAGTTGTATCATGCTCTGATTCTACAGGTTGGATTTATGATCCGGAAGGAATCGATGTTGAACTTCTTAAGGAAGTAAAGGAAGTTAAGAGAGCACGTCTTACAGAGTATGCAGCAGCTAGAAAGAGCGCTGAGTACCATGAAAAGAAGAATGGTGAGCACGGTGTATGGAACATTAAGTGTGATATCGCTCTTCCATGTGCTACACAGAACGAGCTTGATATTGATGATGCTAAGGCTCTTGTTGCAAACGGCGTATATGCAGTTTGTGAAGGTGCTAATATGCCTTCAACAATCGAGGCTACACAGTATCTCCAGAACAATGGAGTACTCTTCATCTGTGGTAAGGCTTCAAATGCAGGTGGTGTTGCTACATCAGCTCTTGAGATGAGCCAGAACAGTGAGAGACTTTCATGGTCCTTCGAAGAAGTAGATGCTAAGCTCCAGGGTATCATGGCTAACATCTATAAGAGCATTTCTGAAGCAGCTAAGAAGTATGGTAAGGAAGGCGACTATGTTGCAGGCGCTAACATTGCAGGATTCTTAAAGGTTGC
>JAILBM010000338.1 GCA_024680925.1 Butyrivibrio sp. | reverse complement strand
GCTTTCAGCGGGTATGCTTTCAAGGCTTACTTGTGAGCAGAATAATATGAAACATATCTGGACCAGGATATTTAGTGTATACGGTACAAGAGACCAGGAATGGACTATGATAAAGTATGCTGTAAACTCATTTATGAATGGAGAGAAAGCATCTTTTTCAGCAGGAACACAGATGTGGAATTATCTCTACGAATCTGATGCAGGAAAAATGTTTTATCTTTTAGGTGCTAAGGATGTTGAAAGTGGTATATATCATATTGCTGGAAATGATACCAGGCCTTTGCACAAATATATAGAGCAGATTAAAGAAGTTTGGGATAAAAATCATGAAAACGCTGCTGAATGTGAATTTGGTTCATATGATTCAGTTAATAAAATTGTAGGAATACAGCCGGATATATCAAAAACAATAGATGCAATTGGATATACACCGGAGGTGTCATTTACTGAAGGAATAGATAAAATAATTACTTGGAAGGAAAATAAATAATTATATTTATAGAGGGAGATTTATGTACAATTTCGATTTAAGTTTTTATAAAAATAAAAAGGTTTTAATAACAGGACATACTGGCTTTAAAGGAAGCTGGATGTGTAGAGCTCTTATTGGAGCAGGAGCAAAGGTTACAGGATATGCTCTTAAGGCACCAACAGATCCAAGCCTTTTTGAAATGTGCGGTGTTGCAGATAAGATGAATTCTGTAGAAGGTGATATCAGAGACCTTTCTCATCTTAAAAAGGTTTTTGATGAGGTTCAGCCGGAAATTGTAATTCATATGGCTGCACAGCCAATAGTTCGTGATTCATACAAGGATCCTGTATATACATATGAGACAAACGTAATGGGAACTGTCAATATATGTGAATGTGTAAGACAGTGTTCATCAGTTAAATCATTTGTAAATGTAACTACAGATAAGGTATATCTCAATAAAGAGTGGAATTGGGGATACCGTGAAAATGAAGAATTAAATGGATTTGATCCATATTCAAACTCAAAATCATGCTCTGAGCTTGTAACAAGCTGCTATAAGAATTCTTTCTTTGGAGAAGATGGATGTGCTGCAATTTCTACAGCTCGCGCTGGTAATGTTATTGGTGGAGGCGATTTTGCCAACGACAGAATAATCCCAGACTGTATAAGAGCAATGCAGAAACAGGAAGAGATTATTGTGCGTAATCCATATTCTACAAGACCTTATGAATTTGTAATGGAGCCGGTATATGCATATCTTATGATTGCAGCTGCTCAGTATGAGGATAAGAAATATGCAAGTAGCTACAATGTAGGACCAGATGAAGAAGATTACATAAATACAGGTGACCTTGTAACACTTTTCTGTGATAAATGGAATGAGAAAAATATATCCGATGGCTTTAAGGCATCATGGAAAAATGTACATGATGGAGGCCCACACGAAGCAAACTTCCTTAAACTTGATCATTCAAAGATTACTTCAACTTTTGGTTGGAAACCACACTGGCACATTGATAAGACAATGGCTGCTATTATTGAGTGGACAGATGTGTGGATGAATGGTGGCAACATACCTGCTATTATGGATAAACAGATAAAAGATTTTATAGGATGATTATAAGGAAATAAGATATGTCAAATATAATTATTACAGGTGTGACAAGCTTTCTTGGAAGTAATTTGGCAGGAAGGTTATTAGCAGATGGAAATAATGTTTGGGGAATTGTTCGCCCAGAGAGTAAAAATATCGATTCTGTAAAAAATATAGATGGATTAAATTTAATATATTTAAATTTTGATAAGTTTGAAGATGGAAAAAGTATTTGTGATGAAATTTTAGAACACACACAGACTAAGATTGATGTGTGGATTCATTTTTCCTGGGACGGATCTGGTTCTGCAGGAAGAAGCGATGTTAATATCCAGAAAAAGAATATAAATAATGCAATGAAAGCATATTTGGCAGCAGATTCTTTGGGCTCCAAAAGATTTATTTTTTCAGGAAGTCAGGCAGAATACGGAGATGGCACTAAAGAAAAACCAAATCCCAAAAGTCCTTATGGAAAAGCAAAATTAGAATTTGGAAACTGGGTAAATGAGCAAACATCCAGCATGGAATTTGTTCATTTAAGAATTTATTCGATTTATGGTATAGGAGATCATCCTGGTAGTTTGGTAAATTCATGTATAAAAACATTTTTGAGAAATGAAGATATGGTTATGGGACCGTGCACTCAGGAATGGAATTATATGGATATTCGTGATTGTACCAGTGCTATTGCAATGCTTGCAGAAAGAGATTCTGTTACTGAAGGAATATTTGAAATTGCCTCTGAAAATGGCAAAAAGTTAAAGGCGTATGTAGAAGATATATGGAAAATATGTGGAGAATCAGGTAAGTGCATGTTTGGGCAACGTGAAAACAATGCGGAAGGTGCAGCTGATCTTATAGCAGATGTAACGCGTCTTAAAGATATTGGTTTTAAAGAGAAATATACGTTTGAGGAAGGAATTAAGAATCTAATTGATTCTGGTACATTATGAGTATTGAAACAAAAAGAAAATGTATTTCATGTGGAAGTGATGAAATTAAAGAGTTAATGACATTAGAAAATATGCCTGCAGCAGCGCAGAATATGCCTTCTTTTGAAGAACTTAAGAATGATAAACCGCTTAAATTACCATTATGCCAGTGCATGAAATGTGGATTGGTTCAGTTTGATATAGATCCTGTTTATTATTACAAAGATGTAATTCGTGCAGGTGGCGGAACTACAACAACGAGAAAACTTCGTCATGAAGAGTATAAACGTTTACTTGATTGGATGAGGAAAAAAGAGATACAGGGTCGTTCTATTATAGAGGTTGGATGTGGTCAGGGCGAATTTTTGCAGATGTGGAATGACCTTGATGATATAGATGCTGACAGATTAGATGTAAAAGGAATTGAGAATTTTGAAGAATTAGTAAAAAAAGGAAAAGCAGAAGGATTATACATCGAAAAAAACTTTGCTGAAAAAGATAATAGATATTCAGAAAATGGCTTTGATGCTTTTGTACAGTTTAATTTCCTGGAACATCAGCCATATCCTGCAGATATGATTCGTAACATTTGGATGAATCTTAAAGATAAGGCTATAGGACTTATAACAGTACCCAGTTTTGAGTATATTCTTGAAAATGATGGTTACTATGAGCTTATGAGAGATCATATTGCAAATTATACTGTTCAATCCTTATCATTCCTATTTGAAAATAATGGGTTTAAAGTGTTAGATGACAGAATGGTTAATAGAGATACAATAGAATTAATAGTTGAAAAATGTGATATTGTA
>JAILBM010000310.1 GCA_024680925.1 Butyrivibrio sp. | reverse complement strand
ATTCTCCCAGTTATTAATATCAGTATCCGGTATGGTATCTGTTACCGTCTGCAAGCAATTATCAAGACCTGCTTTTTGATTCTTTATAAAGTATTTACAACAGCTATCTTTTAGACTTATGATTACCCTACCAGATGCCTTCCTGTTTTTATCAAGTTCCCTTTCAAAAAAGTCATGAAGGCTATATTCACGATCACTGAAGTCTACATTTATTTTATGGGAGATAATGCGCTAAAAATTCATCCAGTGCTGTTTGTCTGCTTGTCCTAGCAGTAGAATCTGTAGCTGCTCTCACGCCTTTTGCATAATTTTTAACATTTTGCGTGAAGCTTTCTGTGTTTTCATTATCTTGTTCCAAAAATTCATTAACTTTGTCACTGAAATTTGTAAGTGCATTTTTGACTTCAGTTATTTTATAGCTATCTGCAGAAGGCAATACTGTCTGTTTCTTACTTAAAGCATAAAACAATGTATAAAAGTCTGTTTTATTTCTCCATCTTGTATGAGATAGCTCTTGAGCCATTGGTTCCAAAAATCCTAATACTCGATCAAATGTTCTATTAAGTTCTTCACTATGTACAAATTCTGTCTCCGCCTCTTGGTAAAACTTTTCAATTCTATCTTTTTTATTCTGAATTCCTTCCAAGGAAACAAGGCACAACTCACTTATATACTCTTCATCTTTCATTCTTTTCACATCGTTTGCAGTGAAAAAACGAAGCTGTCCCCAAAAATCTCTCTCAGAAAGATCTGAAACTAATTGAATAAAAGGCCCTGAATAAATTGCCTTCCTTAATTCTTGAGTATTCAAGGAAACCACATTCCTATTAAGGCGTTTAAATATCTCCCTGATGTCAGAATCCGGCATATCTGGTAAAGACCTAACTACAAAGTTATAACCATAAAATGCCCTCTTCTGATCAGGAGTAAGGTCTTTAAAATGAGCTCCGTCAAACTGAGGACTGTCCTCCCGATTCATTCCAAATTTATCATCGAGAAATTCTAAAACCGAACGCATACGCTGCTGACCATCTACGATCTTGTAATTAGAATTTCCTTCCTCATCCACCACTTCTTGTATATACAATTCTGGAATAGGATAACCATTTAAAACTGAATCTATCAAATAACTCTTCTGTTTTTCAGTCCATACAGGATTCCTTTGAAACGGAGGTTTTATTTCTATCTTACCCGCCTTGTTCATATCATTGAACCATGCAATATTCTTCAATGAGGTGCTTAAGAATTTTTCCATATTTCTTTATTTAATAATTCATCCTTTGCTTCGACTCCTAATATAGAAGGGAGATTTTTCTTCACATTGTTGACATGATAGTCTATAAGAGATTTATGATCTTGATAGAGGCGAAAATGTATCTCTCTACCTCCAAATATTGGCTCGTTGCTGATAGATAACAATACAGAACCCCATAATTTGCCAAATGGTAAGAGTGGCAAAATATAATCTGTAGCAATAGTACCATCAAACACAAAATGCTTTCGATGTTCTTTAATTTCATATCTTTCTTTACCATTCAACGTTGACATATCAATTTGCCGCATCCATCGCCATGCTATATTAAAATGATGATGAGATATAATGGCTATATCTATATCCGAGTCGCTATCGAATTTTTTAAAATTCTTTTTGGGGTTCAAACTAAATCCTGTGCAACTGCTACCAACAAAAACGACAGAACACATGTCCACTTTTAATCCCTGAGCTATCAGAGCTTTTATACGCAAGTACTCATCTTTGTCTTCATTAAAAATTGCTGGAATATTTTCAACTATCCATTTAGAAACCACTATATCATATGATTTCTGAAAGAAGTCGGCAATAAAACTGTCTAATATATCTTGTGATACTCTAGCCATTCTCAAAACATATTTTAACCTTCTCTTATGTCTTCATCCAAAAAGAATTAAGCTCTTTATATGTAAGATAATCATCCTTTGTGATTTATATATCCCCATATTTTGTTCTTTAGGAATGTGTACTCAGGATTATGATTGACATCTTTTTCCTTTTCCGCGGACAAAAGTAATGAATTTTTTCTTTATTACCAAAGGATTAATAAAAAAATTGTATAGATTTTTTTATTGACCCTCCGACAAGTACTTCGGCAAGCTCAGCAACCACTCAGGGACCGCACGTGGTGTAACTCAGCCCTTCGACCCTTCGACAGGCTCAGGGACCGTGGGTGGTGTATTTCAGGGAACGCGAGGCCCCTACCCTCTACACCGGCGGGTGATATGGCAGGTGAGCACGCTGATGGCGTAGCCTATCACGCAGCCTAGGGTATTGTGGAACACATCGTCGAATTCGCATAGACCACGTTTGAACACCAGTTGTGATAGTTCAATCGTCGATGAAAATAAGAATCCCACCAACGCTGCTTTCCACCAGGCTTTCTTATTCAAGATAAAGCCCATCAGAAAGCCAACTGGCACTCCCAAGGCTATGTTCATCAAACTCTCCTGAATAAACTCTGTTTGCCCATCGCGAATCTCCACATAACTCCAGAAA
>JAILBM010000305.1 GCA_024680925.1 Butyrivibrio sp. | reverse complement strand
TGATAGTTGGACAAACAGCTCCTTTATTTGTTCTTTGGTGATATTATCAACGTGAAAGCCTCAGCCCTTAGCAAATGTCCTAGGGCTGAGGTTCGTTAGATTTACTACTTAAATTATATATCGTTTTGCTCCCCGTATTAATGTCGGTTTAAGCTAAACTTGTAATATGTTTAAAGATAGGAGTGTAAAAAGTCAAAAATACGGCTTTTTACACTTTTTAACTTAAAAAAATAAAGCTTGAAAATGTAAAAAGCCTTACTTTTAAAGAAAAATCTGTAAAAAGCCGAATGGATTAAAGCTAAAATTGTAAAAAACCGGGCACTGTAGTGTGTGCAATTTAATCACTATCCTGGTTATCATCAGTTCCATAAACGTCTACCTGGGATGCCTGTCTTTTATGTTCTTCTTCTATAGCAGCATAGTGTTTAACAGTCGTATTTACGTCTTTATGTCCCAGAACATCAGCAACCATATAAATATCACTTGTTCTGTTATAAAGCGCTGTACCATACGTTCTACGGAGCTTATGAGGGGTGAGTTTTTGAGTAAGTCCTGTGTTTTTTCCATATTTTGAAATCATATATTGGATGCTTCTTATTGATAAACGCTTATGCTGAAGAGATATGAAGAGAGCAGGTTCTTCAGAATCATTGAGTAGGGAAGGGCGTTCATGATTGATATAATCCCTCAGCGTATTCCGGATAATCTCGTTTATGTAGAGATGATCTTCATCGCCGCCTTTTCTGACGATAGTAATTGTATTTTCATCAAAATTTATATCTGAAAGATCAAGCCCTGCACATTCCGAGACGCGGATTCCAGTATTTAACAGAAGAGTTACAATTGCCAGATCTCTTTTTGCAGTAGGTTCAGACATGACTTTGGAATGGTAACTAGCAGAATTCACAGCTGCGACAGAATCCATTAGAAGCTGAACCTGGTCAGGATACAGCCTTCGGATATCTTTCTTTACCTTTTCTTTCTTCTTGACAGCAGCTTTCACTGTGGGATCAATCTTAAGATAGTCATATTTGATCAGATATTTATAGTAATTCCGCACAGCCGCCATTTTTCTTGCAATTGCACGTTCTTTAGCAGGCTTTACATTGCCTTTTTTATCCGGTTTGTGGCCTGATGCAACATAATTTTGGAATTCATTGATGTCCTGAGGACCAAGATTTTCGACAACTTCAAAGGGGATATCTTTGATTTCAAGATTCTTGCATAGGGGATTCTTTTCCTTGAGAAATCCGTAGAAAAATAGAATATCCTGCGCATAATTAAAAGCGGTGCTTTCCTGATATTTGAGAAGACATTCCTCAACAAATCCATGTGTATGCTGAGGAAGAATGTTTTTAATGCTTTCAGTATCTTTACGGCGTTTCTGCCTCAATGAATTGTAATATTCTGAATTTTCACCCATGACTTAACCCTCCGCTTTTTCTAAAATAATCGTATCACAAAAGGGGAATTTTGTGCAATGATATTTGGGTATAAAGCAAGGCGGAACAGAATATAAATTCTTCTGCTCCGCCCGTGTCTCTGATATGCAGTTGTATAGTTCTGATTGTTTGTTAATAAAAGCTCTGTATTAAGTTTTCATAATTCTAAAGGTATAATTCTAGGTTTTAAATCCTAATCTTTTAAAGAATTATCGAATGTTTTGGAAGGGTTATATTCCGGTATAATGTTCTATCGCTCATCTCGACGAAACTTGAATTGTCTTGCACTACTCCCCTTAATCATGAAGTACTATTCAATCTTTATGCACTATATGCCATATCACCGGATTGAAAAAACCACATGCAATATAAAGCTCATAGGGATTGCTTGGACTATTTAACTTGCCAGAGACAGTCACAAACTCTGCTCGTCCCCGTAAGCGAGATAGTAGCTCAGCTACAACATATTTCCCTAATCCCTTATGTCTATGTGCAGTCGACACCTGAATCCACTCCAGAGTGCCCTCACCTATGCTCTTATCTAATTCCCCAATTCCACTTGCAACAATTTTCCTTGTTTTCTGCTCTCGTATTGCAATCCATAAATTCGGATCATATACCTGTCGTTTTTTATATATGCCAATTTCTTCGACAGAAAGGCATTCGCTCTCATAGCACTCTTGTATATGCGCACCAAACTCATCGTCTGTCGCTGTTGATAAAACATAATCATCTGACAAAACAGGAACACTTACATTCTCCAGATTATGAATCATTTTAAAATATGGTTCATCCGAACCGTTTATAGTTCCTTCAACATATTCATCGTCGCGAATGACCATAATATTATCAGGCACTTCTATCTGTAATGTTTTCCAAAGCGGAAGTGACGCACTCCCGCAAGGGTCTGCTAAATAATCCTTTTCATCTATCATCTTATTATCCCTTCATATCCAAACCGGAATCTGCTATTCTCCGAGAATATCTGAGAAATTCCCCTTAAGAAAATGTAGATATTCCGGATGATCTGCATTTTCTTCATACTCCTGCAGAATAGTCCTCCTAATCCATTTCCTCATCTTCTCAGGCATTTCTTCGTATCTCATGATTGCAATAAGCCCTTTTTCTTCTGCCTCAAGAATTGCATCATATGCATCCGGAACAAACTCTGTCCCTACTACTTTTACAGGAGCATTGCTAGAAGCAGCATTAGGTATTTTAATCTCGAAGCCAGAATCTGTAATACTCTCGGCACTGTATATATATCCGGAAACACCCTTGTACATTTTTTCAAGTGCATTAGGATAATACTCCTGCAGCTGCTGGATTCCATCTTTGGTAAAGCCGTATGGGCCCCATTTCTTCCATATTCCATCATAGACAAACCCTGTTTCCTTGCAATATTTCTCGATCGCATTGCTAAGGTAAACAAGCGTGTTCTCTCTTTTCGTTGAAAAATAAACCAGCGGAATATGATGATCTGATACTCTCGGTTCTAATTGTTTAATCCCTTCAACAGGGGAAGCGTGATAATACATATTTCCTCCACAAATAGCGATTGGGAATGAACCATTCCCAAGGGCGTTATAACTCTTTACTATTTGTTATTTCATCATCCGCAAACCCTTATGAATACTAAATTTGCAGATGTTTTACTTTCCCTTATGATTTCCCTTGTGTTATATCGTCCCATAGTACTTTACAAGTGCTGATAAGGGAAAAAACAAGGGAAAGATTTCACGATAACACAATATAACACCTTATGGGCAATCGGACTGTTGAAATGCTTGTTTTAGGTCTTTTCTAAGTTTGAAACATTTGTTAGCTGAAAAACACGTTACTGTATGTAGATTGAGGTATATCATCCCAACAACACTATATGAATGTTTATACTTCTCACCAGGTAATAAATACATTATTTCCCCGAAATAATGATTCCGTCAAAAGCAATATATGGAATAACACCAAAGCCAAAGCATATCTGTTCCTTGGATACTTCACGGATATTTTCAAACATCTTTCCAAGGTTACCATTAATCATTGTTTCTGTGAGTGCTTTGGTTATTTTACCGTTTTCTATGAGGAAGCTGTTCTTGGCAACGCCGGAAAACTCTCCATTTGTTCCGGGTTCTCCTCCGGAAAAGAGTCCCATGAGAATTCCTTTATCAACAGATGCAATTATCTCATCCTTTCATGAATTTATGTCCTTAAACTATTTTTATGCATCTTTTCTTAATAGCCTGTAAGCTTCACCCCGAATAATGTCACAAGGAGCTCCCTCTGCAATTACATTTCCATAATCAACTACATAGATATAATCAAATCTTTTCAAATTACATTTACTCACATCATGGGTAGATACAACAATTAATTTATCTTTCATTGAACATATTTGACTCATAATATTTTGTGAATTCTGAAAATCCAGCCCACTAGTAGGTTCATCGAAAAGAATTACCTTTGGATTAGAAATAAGTATTCTTCCAAATTCTAATCTTCGTAATTCGCCTCCTGATAAATTAATGCTGCTCTTTTCTATTTTTTTATAAATATCATTTCCTAAATTTGAGAACCATTCTGATAAGCCAGATAATCTAATTGCATTAATTACTTCTTCTTCAGTTGTTTCTTTAAACATTGAAATGTTTTCCTTTATTGATGCTGAAAAAACAACTGTGTGTTGAGGTAAGTATATAATGTCCTTATGTGTCAGCCCACCTTTATTATTTACTTCATAATCATTTATACAAATATTTCCACTATTTATATTTACTATTCCTGCAATAGCTTTCAACGCAGTTGTCTTTCCGCTTCCACTTCTACCTATCACAGCGATTTTCATATTATTCTTTACTGCAAAATTGAATCCGTTTAATAATTTAACTTGATCTCTGACTACATCTATATTTTTTAATTCTATTTTTTCAATACTACTCTCAGACGAATTAAATGCCTGATTATCATTCTCGGAGCCAATATAATCCAGTAAGTCTTTGGCAACTGCTCTTCCCGAAACGATTCCTGCATAATATTCGCTAATTATTTGAAATGGTCCTGCCACCATATTCATTAACGTAGTAAGTTCTACCAACTCTGGTATAGTGATTGAACCTTTTACTGCAAAAACAGCTCCAACAGCCCATGCTCCAACTACTACCATATTTCCCATTCCATAGGATAATGACATAGAAAAACGTCTCCACCTGGAATTTTTTTGCATAGTTTTTGTTGTTTGCCTATTTTGTTTATCATGATAAGTGTTTACTACATTCTCACTATTAAATATTTTTATTGATAAAAATCCTTCCAACCATTCATTTAAAAAATTTAAATATGTTGCTTTTGCAGCAACTGCTTCTCGATTAATATTCTCTAATTCTGTTTTTAATAATTTGGGAACAAATATAGGCAATATACATAAAAGTAAAATGATTATAGTCATTATAGGCTGAATAATCGTTGTTGCCGCTAAAGCAAAAACAAGGGAAAACACCTGAAAAACAACCATTAAAATACCATGAATATAATTATTATCTATTTCTGTCACATTATTATTAAACATGGATAGGTAGTACGCATCACCGTTTTCTTCTTTTTCTTCAATAGAACTTCGCTGTATTCTTCGAACCAATGCATCTCTTATTAGCATAGATATTCTTGTCCGTAGTAGTATTTCAGAGTAATTTGACAAAAACTCAAACATTGCATCCATAGCTATATACATACACGCTCCCATGATAATAATTATTATTCTATTGGGTGTGTTATTAATAGCAGTGTCCATTATAAATCCCAAAAGATATGCGAGTGATATACCTATTACAGCCCACACTAAATTAGAAAAAATAAAGAATATTATTTCTTTTTTACATTTTTTCAAAAAAATGATCATATCCATTCTCCTAAAAATAAGTCGGCTATGCAGTTAACATAGCCGACCTTTAAGCCATTTATGCTGCTACTATATTTTTGCTATCGTTCTTTTTATGGCTTTGATTTTTGACAACTATTACATCTTGGCTAAACATTACAGACCCATGGCTCGAATTCTTATTTGCGCCACACATTGTAACAGGAATAGTTGTCGTAGGTTTTCCAATAACAGTCATTCAGTGCCGCCTTCCATTGAATTTTGCTCTTGCTAGAGCAATTTTATATAACGAATAATTATTCATTATATTTTTTTACGAATTCTTATTTTCTCACCAATAACTGCTATACCATCTGTAAAACATATTTTGGAGTGCAATATTTTATCTGATATTACAAATGCCGCAATATTAACGTAGTTTCCAATGCTAGCAAAACTTGCCATTGCTCCTGTTGTCATAACTGTGCCCTCTGGCATCGCAACAGCATATGTATCAGCCTCTCCTCCCAGTGATGAATTATAAACACATACAGATTTATATTGTTTAATATTTGCTTCATCCAGAACACTCCTTGGTATTTCGGCACTACCATGCAGGCAGTCTGGATGTGTCTTATTAATTTTCATACCTATGATTAATGAAGCAAGGTGTATTCTAGTTAATCCAATTCTAGAATTAACAGCTTTTTTTAGCACTTCTTTGTCATTTGTAATGAATTTTTTTGATGCATACTGCAATTCAATAAACCACTCCGTATTATCTACGTTAGTTTCAGCATTGAAGCCCACATCAAATATTGGCCAATAATCATTATTAAATTTTTCTGTGTCAACGCATGTTGCTGAAGTTTCTGCAATTATACATGTCAAATCGCCCACTTTCAGAAACTTACTTATACTCCCACATGCTGTTACAAAACACCCTTCGTCTCCCTCTATAACAAAACTTCTTATCCTATTGCAAAACGAATCTCCAGATATTCTTGTAATAATTACTTGTTGATAGCCCCGCAAATCAGCTGCCTTCATAATTTGTGGAGGCAAGATAATTCCTTCACGTTGATCATTTTCACAACTTTGTATTATTAAATTATGAATTGCACTCATCTTCATAGGGCTTAATTATTTATCCATTATTTATTTTTTCACTCCTAAATAATATTTATGCCACATCATTGACATTCCTTTTTTTTTCGCATCTGTCTAATTCCACTGGGCTCTTTTGCTTGATAATTAATCCAAAGACATGTTGTATTTATATCAACTCTTGCCATTAACATTCCTACTTTCATTGCTGCTTCTTTCATAGTTTCTGTAATCTTCATTGTAAATACCTCCCGAAAAATTATTTATGTTCCAAATTATAATATTTTTGTCTTGAATAAATTTGTAATTGTAATAATTAACGCTCTACGCGTAACTTTTGACATAAAAACCGGTATCAGACGTCTTTTTTACATCCGATACCGGTACAACATTAATTCATTTACTTCTATGCTAAAGGAATCATCCCTTCTACTACAAAAAAATCTTCTGTAACTTTTATATCTATATTTCCGTTCTGCTGACTAATAAGATCCTGCACACTCCTTAGTCCTATCCCATGACTATTAATGCTCCTTTTTCCATGGATACACCCATTTTCTATCTTTATGTTTCCTTCATATGTATTTTTTATTCGAAGAAAAAGGACTCCTCCTGCGAACTGCATGTTAAATACTATTTTCTTTTCTTTAGGCTTTGCTGCAGCATCGATGGCATTTTCCAAAAGATTTCCTACTATAACATTAAGTTTACACTGCGATACATCTATATCTTCAGGTATCTTTATATCGCATTCCACCTTTATTTTCTGGCTCTTTGCACTGTCAATCAGATAATTGATAAGACTGTCTGTTTCATACTCTCCAGTATGCACCATCTGCTTTGAGTCCGTAAATGTGCTACGCATCTCTTCTATGTAATCACAAACTTTTTCCGTTTTTCCTTGTTTAGCAAGCCCTTCTATCTCAAACAGGTGATGCCTCAGATCATGCCTCAGATTTTCCTCTTTTCTGTTTGATATACGCATAAGCTCCATTTCATGCCTGTATGCTTCTACTTCTCTTTCAAGATACTCTTTTCTCATTCTGTCACCAAGATCAATGGCCAGACTGTTATATAAATTCACTGATAACAGCGATATCCCAACAACGCATATACAGGACACAAACCTGTATACACCTGAATCCATAGCTGTAACACAATACAGAATAATTGCCGCCATAACTGGGAAACCTGAAAGTGCCAGCATCTCTTTTCCAATTATGTCCCAAGTTTTCTCTCTGCGGATAGTTACTCCCAGAATCCTTTCCAATATAAGAAGAAACACCACCGTAAAAGTTACACTATAGAAAGAATCCGCTTCTTCCAAAAATGGTGTTGCTACTGCATAAGCCAGCATATCGCATGCAGCACCCAAAACAGCAATCATAATGCAAACTAAAATCTTCTTTAAGAAACTTCCTTCATAAGCACTTGCTATCAACAGCATAAAAAGTATATTTGCCGCCAAATTTAACACTGGAATATGCAACCATTCGTTTACAACAAATGTTACTATTAGCCAGCAGCATGAAAACCCCCCCCTCTTTATCTTATTATTGGAATCAAAAAGAAAAAAATCTCCTAGAAATTGCCTTATTACAAATAACAGACATATATTACATATAATGTTTATCAGATAATATTCCATTTATTCCTCGCAATTTATCTTCTTCCACCGTGAAAACATTCTGCTTTTGAAGTTTTCGGCGTATTTCCTGCTGATGCTGATTTGATCATCATTGTTCATGATAACATAATCATTACCACTTAGCTTTAATGCATTTAAATTTATAATATAGGAATTATGTATCTGAACGAAATAATCCGGGAGCTTTTTAAGCTCATCTGACAGCTTTCCATAATATTCAATAGTCTCATCACAACAGACTATGTTTATAACCCTCTTATCACTTGACAGATACAGGATTTCTTTACAACTTATTGTTATGTTTTCTTTTCCAGATTTGCACGCAAAGAAATCTTCTGATCTTCCAATTATCTCAAATCCTCGGTTTATTGCCCTAATAAGAGCCTCTGGTTGTACCGGCTTTACTATAAAATCGAGTGGTTGTACCGAAAAAAGTTTCATTGCATAGGTCTCTTTTGATGACACATATATGATCTGTGTATGGAAATTTCTGTTTTCATCACGCAGATATTTTCCCACATCAATACCTGTAGCCTTGGTAAGCTCTATGTCAAGAATAAGAAAATCATAAGAAGCCCCACACCTGATATGTTCAATAAGAGCTTCTCCTGTATAAAATACGTCCACATCAAATGTCGCTTTCAAAACATCCGTATTCTCTATTATTATTTTTTCAATTTCCTGACATGTCAGGAATTCATCATCACATATGGCTACTCTATACACTGCTGTACCCCCCATTTTTGGAATTTTCAGCATCTGGCGTGGTTTCATTCCTACCAATATTAGAATCTTCCCTAAAAAATTTACTGTTCACCTATACTCCTTTTTTGCACCTATACAATTTACTATTGAACAAAATCGCTGCGCGATGGCCTGCCTAGGCTGTGTGCAGTGATTTTGTTCAATTAGAATTTGCCTTTATACTTTTAATGCCTATCATAACTGCCCAACTGCCTGCATACGATATATTGGCAGTCATCTTTCATCGATAGCTTTACCGCATTCCTCAATGCTTTCTTATGTGAGACGAAATATGCCGGCCGCAATGCCTC
>JAILBM010000288.1 GCA_024680925.1 Butyrivibrio sp. | reverse complement strand
ATTTTCTCTATAATGTCAGTAATTATTTCGATAATTGCTTTATCTTCATCTGTCTCAGACTCATTTTCATTATCATCTATGCCATTTTTTAAAGTCTGATTATCATTGACCTCATCTTTAGTCTTTTTATCCGATTCATTATCAGAGTTTTCCTCTGATTCTTTATTATCCTTTACATTTGAATCTTTATCTGATACCACATCTGTTTTAGAATCAACATCTTTTGCTGATACTTCCTCTGTTTTCACTTCAGCTTCTTTTTCAGACTTAGTATCGGCTTTTTCAGCATATTCTTTATCTTCAGAACTGTCTTTTTCTGAGGCATCCTTTTTCTTTTCCTTTCGAGGCTTTCGTGGAAAAACTTTTATCCCAAATACCCTTACGGTAAACTGTTTATTCTCGGGATATTCTATTCTGCCGCTAATAATATGCAGCAGCCACGAAAATCTGACTGAAGCAATTATTTTGGAATCATCAAACCCATCAAGCCAAAATCCAAGCTCAGTTTCCGGAACTGTTCCATCAAGCCTGTACCTCAGAGGAACAAACAATATCAGTAATAAAAGAAGCAGAATCAGCCCTATTATACACAAAAGCACGATTCCGATTACTTTTAGTGCCGTTAAAATCCCCGCAAGCATACCAATCTCCCAATCATTATTGTAGTGAGGCTAAATAATCCAGTAATTTCCCATCCATCCCTGCAAATGAAGCATCCTGGGAAATACGAATCACCAGGTCAAGAGCCTCATCATATCCGGAAGCTATACCATATATCAATACTGGATGGTATTGATAGTACTTCTGCTTCAAGAATGCGCAGTGGATAATATCCAGCTGATCACCGTCATTCATTGGTTTGGTCACACAAAAGATATTAAACTGCCCACTTCCAAAAAGAAGCTTCCATTTTACAAGATGATGATTCTTTACCGAATCTCCCCAGTATAATCTTCTGGCAAAGCGGCAAAATCCACCTTTTTTCATCTCAAAACTCTTCTCCAACAAAACAAAACAATTCAAATCATTTTTTTCAAATTATCACAAATATTATTTTATCATATAACAATTACTTTCCGAACAATAACAAGGAAAATTCGTTCGGAAAGTAATAAAAGTTATGTTCACACGAATTTCCTACTTCTCATCAAAATATGCATCAAAGATTCTTTTTGCTATTGGTACAGCATAGCTTCCGCCACTGCCTGCATCTTCCACTATTATCGTGACACATATTTCCGGATCCTGCGCCGGAGCAAAGCCGGTAAACCAGGCATGGGAATCTGAAGTTTCATTATTAAACTCAGCGGAACCCGTCTTGCCTGCTGCAGTATAGGAAAGTCCCTTTAATTTGGTTGCAGTACCGCTCTGCACCACTGCCTCCATCATTGTAGTGAGAATTTCAGCCTCTTTTTCAGACATTAGTCTTTTATAACTTTCAGCTGAGAATTTCTTTATCTCTTTTCCCTTATCACTTCTAATCGCGCTGACAAGGTACGGTTTCATTAGAATTCCATTATTGGCGATAGCGGAGGTTATCATATTAATATGCATAGGTGAAACCGCTGTAGCTCCCTGCCCTATTGAAAGCTGCATTACATCTGCAGTTTCTGTGGCATCATCCAAAGCAGCTCTGCTTTTGTTATATCTGATAGGAACAGGAAGCTCCTCTCCAAACATCAGATTTTTCAGGGTATCCTGAAAGGTTTTTCTGCCCACTTCAAGACCAATATTGGCAAAAGAAGAATTGCAGGATTTGGCAAACGCACTGATAAAATCCACATTTCCATGACTTTCTCCATGGTAGCAGGAAATAGCAGCACCATCTTTTACATATCTTCCGTTACATGTGAATTTATAATTCTTATAGTTCTCAGGATTTTCCCTGATATAAGCAAGGGCAGTCACTATCTTAAAGGTTGAGCCCGGTGGGTATAGTCCTTGGGTTGCTCTGTTAAGTAGTTTGGCATCGGGGGACTTATCAGCAATAAGCTTGTCCCAATCCTGCGCAATGGTATTAGGGTCAAAATCAGGCTTTGAAACCATAGCCAGAATCTCACCGGTCTTAGGATTACTTACTACAACTGCTCCATTTCTGGCTGAAAGGGCGTTGTAAGCAACTTCCTGAAGCTTCACATCCAAAGTTGTTATTACATTATCCCCAGGATACTTTTCGTTTTGTTCATCCAGAGCAGCCTTATCCTGAAGGTCGATGCCGGTATTAATTAGATAATAGTTGGAAAGAGCCTCAATTCCTGCTTTTCCATTGGTGGAATAGCCAACCACATGCGCAAACTTTTTTCCGTAGGGATATACTCTCTTTTCTTTTCCCTGATCATCTGTAGTTGTATAAGCAATTACGTCTCCATCGCGGGAAATAATGCTTCCACGTTTATTCTGGGCAACTAGAATCTGCTGTCTTGTGTTGTAGCTGTTATTCATAAGCTCCTGTTTATTTGCCCTTGAATAATAGCAGACATAAATAAGCAGAGAAGCAAAAAGAGCGCAATAAAATACTGACAAAACAACTATCGGATATGATCTTATCTTTTTCTTTTTATAAGGCTCTTTACTGTTTATTTCCTGCATTTCTCTGAGCCTCCAATCTTCTGTGTCTTCTTTCAATAGCCTTTAGTCTTTCATCATTTCTTATCA
>JAILBM010000275.1 GCA_024680925.1 Butyrivibrio sp. | reverse complement strand
TGTTCCCCAGTCATCAAGAAATTCCACGCAATCCGCAAACCTCTGCGACTGAGTGGCTTTATACATATAATGGTTATCAGGGTCATTTAAAAAAAGATATGATGAAACCGAATGCGAATTCTGCGCAAAAAGATAGCTCCCCGGGGTAAAGCGTTCCAACAGTTCACCACTTTTTGTGAAAAAATCACTTATTTTCTCCATCCTTATTTTAAGATCACCGTTATCTTCTTCATAAAGGTTCTTGAACATGTTCTGTACACTTACAGGGTCTTCTCTGGCAAAATCCACAAGACCGCCAAATGGCTGCGTATAGCTGTCTATTATATTATACGTACAATATTTTACAGCTTTTAACTTATCAGCAAATTCATCAGGCTCACTGTTAAGTGCATCATGCATAAGTTCGGGATATTTCCTGCAGATTTTCCATTTGTATGTCTCTGTATATTTTTGATCAAATTCATCAAACCGCTTAATATAATTATCAAAAATCTGTCTCAGGTTGTCTTTGTTCATGAATACCTCCTTTTAAGCAAACCATGATGTTCTGCAGTATCTTTATTCCTGGAATTACGGTTTTTTACCAGGTCATTCAATTTATTATATAGCCATTCCACATCTACGAAAGAAGCTGTTCCGGATGTACGCTCTATAATGCGCCACTTAAAATTTTCTCCATTGTTATCTAAACGCTTAGCTTTTATTTTCTATCAAATCTGATTGTTGTTTTCTCTTTCATAGCATCGCCATACCTGCAAGATTCAAACCTGCGATATTTATATGTTATTGCAAATGGCTTATCCATAAATGATTCCCTTTTTTATGCATAAAATATATATTGTTACTTATGAGATAGATTTAAAAAATTCTTAGAATCCATTTTCAGCTTACCAAATCAGATATATAATTATTAAAACTATTGGTTTCTGCCTATTCATACATTCTCGAGGTGTTTCGGATGAAAAAGGACAAACTTGCATGCCATTGTAAAAATGTCAATTACGGTCAGATTCTCGATGCAGTAAAAAACGGTGCGGATACATATGAAAAAGTAAGTGCTGTTACCGGTTGCGGCACAGGATGCGGCAAATGTAAGGATTTTATTGTCACGATGATCCGGGATATACAGATGTTCCCTGAAGACTATGATTAAAAATGAATAAGTAGTCTTTTATCTATAGCTACATGATACTTATAGTTTATTTAAAATGCTGAATCTTCTCTACTACCTTTACTGGTGGCTTCACAAGCTTTGCAAAAGTCTGCCCGTCCTTCTCTCTGCCTACAATGCAGCCATAATGTGTTGGTATGGCATATTCAGGTCTTATTATATTGATAAGCTCGGCAGCCCTTCTTGTGTCCATGGTGTATGTTCCACCGACAGGCACAAGAGCGATATCGCAGTTAACCTTCTTCGCTTCTTTTGTTAAACCGGTATCCCCGGCGATATATATCCGTTTTCCATCAATTCTTAAGATATATCCGACCCATTCAGCCCGCCTTGGATGAAAGGGTTTTACCGTGTTATAGGCAGGAATTGTCTCGAGTTCAAGTCCGTTGACTTCCTTGAAAATGCCTGGTTTAACTGTGACTATGCTTTTCACATCCGGAGCAAGTTCCCCGGCATCATCTTCCATACGCACAGGAACAACCATGATAGTTGTATCCTTAATTACCTTCCGGATATCCTCTATGGAAAAATGATCATAGTGGTCGTGCGTAATAAGGACATAATCTGCATCATGGGGCTCATCCTTTACACGGTATGGGTCAATGTATATTATTCCCTGCTTACATTTTATTTTTATGCTGCTGTGAGTTAGTACTTCGATATTATCTATCATGCTCTTAGAATACCTTTTGTCATTTTTAGGCTTGGGTGCCGAACGTTCTGCTCAAAACACAGATAATCAAATTGCTTCAATATTTGCACTCTTTAATTATTTTATATGTGCCGTTTTATGCCTCCTGCACCATCATCTCAGAATTATTTTTAATGTCTTCCACAACGCCCATGATTTCTTTAGCTGTGCCAAGGTCATCCTTAAACAATACTGTTATGCTTCCTAGTGATCTAAAAGGCTCCTCCATAAGAACCGCGTTGTTTTCAATATTTCCATTTGCAACAATATAATCAATTATAAGATTTACAAACCTGATCTGGTTCACATTGAGATGTTCGTCAGATGTGAATTTACTGAATGCCTCATTTACAGCGGAGCGATCAACTCCAACTATCTTTCTTACCAGCCTACCTATAGGAGTATCGCCATATTCCTTGACATAATCTTCCTTAGAGCCAAGCTCTGTCCAAAGAATTCTTTCAAGTTCCTTCATGTCTGTTTCATTGAGTTTCTTGTTATTGCGAAGCTTATAGACAGACAAATGATCTTCATGCTCCTTAAGATAGAATTCAACCTTTTTCCTGTAATTCTTAAGGTCATTGCTGGTATAAATTGGATCACCCTTAGCTGCATCACTCATTTCATCAGTAAAGTTCGTATAGTAGATCTTGCGCTTTATCTTATCTATATATTGCAAAAGTCCACGCATGGCCTCACGAACCTGATCCAGTTCTATAATGGTTGCATTATCCCAGAAATCCTGAGTCTGAACCTTCTCGATAATCTCCTTCTGTGCTGCTACCTGTGGAATAGAATACTTTCCCTGAAGTATTTCTGCAGCCGAAACCACAATATCAATAGGAGCCTGAACATTTTTGCTCTGCAGGATTCCAAGATCAATACTGTAAATCAGATAATCAAATCTTCTTGCCAGTTCATTATCTTTTTGGG
>JAILBM010000259.1 GCA_024680925.1 Butyrivibrio sp. | reverse complement strand
TTGTGCATTACTCTTTCATCATCAAAATACACGTCTACATAGGAATTCTTAAATACCGCTCCAACTCTGAACCTTACGGTCAAAAGATCTTCCATTCTGTCTACATTTATTGTTGTAGGAACTGTATATCTTGCACCTTCTGTTGCAACAAGTCTGATCTCATTTTTATCAGGCTCCGGCTCGCTTCCTTCCTGCACAAATTTAGCTGCATTTGCTCCTGCCTTGGCTGCTTCCTCAGAAACATAGTCAACAAGGTCATGAACATGAAGGACATTACCACATGCAAATATTCCTGGTATGTTTGTTTCAAGGCTTTCATTTACAAATGGTCCGCTTGTTACCGGATTCATTTCTACACCAGCACTCTTTGAAAGCTCATTCTCCGGAATAAGGCCGCAGGATAAAAGAAGTGTATCACAGGTATATCTTTCTTCTGTTCCAGGTATTGGTTTATTGCTACTGTCAACCTTTGCAATCGTTACAGCAGTAATTTTCTCTTTTCCCTCAATATCAACTACAGTGTGGGAAAGCTTAAGCGGAATTCCGTAGTCATCAAGACACTGAACAATATTTCTCTTAAGGCCTCCGGAATATGGCATAAGCTCTGCAACAACCTTTACCTTAGCTCCTTCAAGTGTCATTCTTCTTGCCATGATAAGACCAATATCGCCAGATCCAAGGATAACAACTTCTCTTCCCGGAAGATATCCTTCTATATTAACAAGTCTCTGGGCTGTTCCTGCGGAAAAAATACCTGCCGGTCTGTATCCCGGAATATTAAGGGCACCTCTTGGTCTTTCTCTGCAGCCCATGGCAAGAATGATTGCCCCGGCTTTAATAGTCGTAAGGCCATCCTCTTTATTTATGAAGGTAACCTCTTTGTCAGAGTTAATATCTATAACCATGGTATTAAGCTTGTAAGGAATATTCTCTTCCAAAACCCTGTCTATAAATCTGCCTGCATATTCAGGTCCTGTAAGTTCCTCTTTGAAGGTATGAAGACCAAAACCATTATGTATGCACTGATTAAGGATTCCTCCGAGAATATTGTCTCTTTCAAGTATCAGTATATTTTTAACCCCTTTTTTATGTGCTGAAAGGGCTGCAGCAAGTCCTGCAGGTCCTCCGCCTATTACTACTACATCTATTGTATCCATGCTATCTCCTATCTATATACCTCTTGATTTATTTTTATTTAATCCTTATCAGTCACCCACTATTAGCTCTGACCCCGGTCTGTTCTTACAAACCTCAGTAGCATCTATTCCCAGTTCCCTTGAAAGAATCTCAATAGTACGTGGTGTGCAAAAACCTGCCTGACATCTTCCCATTCCTGCTCTGGTTCTACGCTTAACTCCATCCATGGAACGGGCTCCCAAAGTTCTGTGAATAGCATTAAGAATTTCTCCTTCGCTTACTCCTTCACATCTGCAAATAATTGTTCCGTAGGAAGGATCTTTTTTAATCAGCTTAGCCCTTTCTTCAAAGGACATTTCGGAAGGCTTTGGTATTCCTTCTCTTTTGCCGTTAAAGTCTTTATTCTCACCGGCGCCAGCTTTTTGGGCTATTTGCTCTGCCAGAAAGACTCCTATAGCCGGGGCACTGGATAATCCAGGAGATTCTATTCCTGCTGCGTCAAAAAAGCCATCGGCATCTTCGCATTCTCCTATAACAAAATCATCTCCGTCTTCATGAGCTCTAAGACCTGAAAAAGATGTAATTGTCTGTCTGAAAGGAACATTTTTGACTGATCTGTTAGCCTTTGCAGAAACATCTGAAAGCTCCTCTGCAGTAGTGGCTGTCTGTTCTTTATCATCAACATCAACAGCTGTTGGGCCTGCCAGTAAATTACCATGAACTGTAGGTGTTACAAGAATTCCCTTACCGTATTTTCCCGGAAGCTGGAATATGGTATGCTTAACAAAATCTCCTACTTCCCTGTCCATAAGCAGGTAATCGCCCTTTCTGGGAACTATATGTAGCTTTTTGTTACTTACCATATTATGAATCTCATCTGCATAAACACCGGCTGCGTTTACAACATATTTTGCAGTAATATCACCATTATTGGTAAGCAGCTTGTAACCACCATCTATCTTAGTAATCCTTCGAACCACTGTATTAAATCTAAACTCTACGCCATTGTCCGCAGCATTCTCAGCCATGGCTATTGTCAGTCCAAAGGGACAAACTATTCCTCCTGTAGGAGCAAGTAAAGCTGCCACCACTTCGTCTGAGACATTTGGCTCCAGTTCCCTTACCTTATCACCGGATATGATTTCAAGTCCTTCTACCTTATTGGAAATTCCTTTTTCATATAAAGCATTCAGAGCAGGTCTGTCATTCTCATCAAAACATAAAACCACAGAACCATTTTGGATAAATTCAAAATCCAGTTCTTTTGAAAGTTGTCCCATCATTTTATTGCCTTCGACATTGAACCTGGCCTTCAAAGTCCCCGGTGTGGCATCAAAGCCTGCATGAACTATTGCACTGTTAGCTTTTGATGTCCCCGAGCATACATCCTCTTCCTTCTCCAACAGAACCACCCTAAGGTCATATTTGGAAAGCTCCCTGGCCACACAACTACCAACAACACCTCCACCAATGATTACTACATCTGTGTTCATTTTCATTTTGCTAATCTCCTATCTTACCTATATACCTTCTCTGATCAAGACAAAATTTCGTATAACAAAAAAAGAGAGTAAAAAGCGCACACAAAAAAATGTGCTGACTCCCTTACTCTCTTCGTCTCTTAGGTTAATCAGTATTTATAAATAAATATTAGCACGAGAAACTAAAAATTACAACATAGTTTACTCAAATTTACCTTCTCTGCTTCTGGTCTTAATATTTAATCTGTCATAGGAATGACCATAGCTGTTTCTTGAATTTGAATCGCTGTGATCATGTCTCTTCTTCCTTGGCTTAGCATCTCCCTGACCATCCGGCCCGAAAAATCTGCTGGCACTGCGTTCCTTCTTTACAGAATAGTTGTGCTTCTTATCACCATTCTCACCTGACTTTGAATTCTTTTTTGAAAAACCAAACTCAAGCTTTGATCCAAATTTACCGCCGCGTCCATCTCTTCCATCTCTTCCGGTTCTTCCTTCAAAGCTTCTGCGGGAATCACGACCACCGTAATTACCTCTGCCGCCTCTTGAACCTCTGGATGAGCCTCTGCTGTTATTTCTTCCATAACCGCGTACTCTCTTATTGAAGTACTCGTCTTCAAATCCAAGATCTTCCAGATCCTTACCCATCTTAAGTTTCATAAATCCGGCTGCAAGCTGTTCTGCTGTATACTCGCCTTCTTCAACCTTCTGATTTACAAACTCAAGAACAGAAGTCATGTCTTCATTCTCAATTATATCTATTACTTCAGCAAAGACCTTCTGTGATTTAGCTCTTGTAATATCCTTGGCTGAAGGAATCTTACGTTCTTCAATCTTAGTGTGGCAGATCTTCTCTATCTCATGAAGCTTATACATCTCTCTGCCTGTAACAAGTGTATATGAGCTTCCACTTCTTCCGGCACGTCCGGTTCTTCCGATTCTGTGCACATAATACTCAATATCTTCAGGAATATCAAAGTTAAATACAGCTTCAACTCCGCTTACATCAATACCTCTTGCTGCAACGTCTGTGGCAATAAGGATACTTACACGGCCATTTCTAAAGAGGTTCATTACTGTATCACGCTGATTCTGTGACAGATCACCATGAAGTCCCTCTGCAAGATATCCCTGATCCTTAAGGCTGTTGGCAAGCTGGTCTACCATTCTCTTGGTATTACAGAATATAAGACTGCGATTTGGATGATAGAAATCCATAAGTCTTACAAGTACCTGTTCCTTGGCAGTATGAGGAACTCTGTAATAAGCCTGTTCAATTGTTGACACTGTGATTTCCTTAGGTGTCATTCTTATATACTCAGCATCAGCTTTCTGATACTGCTTGGTAATCTCCATGATAGGCTTTGGCATTGTTGCTGAAAAAAGTGCTGTCTGATGCTCCATAGGCATAGACTGAAGAACAGTCTCAATATCTTCTCTGAATCCCATATCCAGCATCTCATCAGCCTCATCAAGAACAAGGACCTTAACATCCTTCATCTTCATGGTATGTCTTCTGATATGATCAAGAACACGTCCCGGTGTACCTACAACTATCTGTACTCCTGCAGATAAAGCTCTTATCTGTCTTGAAATATCCTGTCCACCATAAACAGATAAAACCTTTACTCCAAACATGTATTTTGCAAAATCTCTGATATCATCAGCAGCCTGCATAGCAAGCTCTCTTGTAGGACAAAGAACAACTGCCTGAAGATGCTTATTCTTTGGGTCAACCTGCTGTAAAAGAGGTATACCAAAAGCAGCTGTCTTTCCTGTTCCGGTCTGAGCCTGACCTATAAGGTCTTTTCCCTGCATCATAACCGGTATTGCAGCCTCCTGAATAGGAGACATATATTCAAAACCTTTTTCTGATACGGCACGAATAATTCTCTCATCTATGCCTGATTCATCATATCTTACTCTGTTATCAGTCTCTTCCTCGTTAATCTCCTCCGGACTCTCCTCAAGGCTTTCACCTATAATCATGTCCATTCTTGCTTCTAATTCTTTTGTAAATTCTAAACTCATTTTTTTTCCTAATTTCTTAACTACTGGTTATAGCAAAACACGCATACTGTGAACAGCGCTTCTCACCGCCTGCTCTCTAACTTCACTTCTCGTTCCTTCAAAGACATGTTTTACTACTAATTTTTTTCCCTTTACATAAATACCAATGTATACAAGCCCTACCGGCTTGTCTGCGCTCCCACCACCGGGGCCCGCTATACCTGTGACAGATATTGCACAATCTGCCTTTGCAGCCTTGGCTGCTCCTTCCGCCATCTCACTGGCAACCCTCTCGCTTACGGCTGTTTCTGTTCTAAGTACTTCCTCTGAAACGCCCAGCATCTCATGTTTTGCCTCATCACAATAGGTGATAAAGGCTCGTTTGAATACCTCTGATGAGCCCGGAACATCTGTTATTGCTGCAGCAATAAGTCCTCCGGTACATGACTCAGCAGTGGTAATAGTCATTCCTTCTTTTTTTAATTGTTCAACAAGTTCAATACATTCTGTAACCATTCTCTGACTCCGATGATTGTAATTTAGACTAATCAGATTTACTTGTTTGAATCCATAACATCCTTGTTCTTAACTATATAGTCAATTAAAGAAATGATTGTAAGTGCCAAAGCTATCCACATTATTATCTGTGAAAGAACAGTTATCCACGCTGCATCTACACTAAGATCAATGATCATGAGGATAACCATTATCATCTGAAAAGTAGTTTTAAACTTGCCCCAATAGCTGGCAGCAATAACTCTTCCGTTATCTGCAGCAACAAGTCTGAAACCGCTTATGGTAAACTCTCTGGCTATAATAATAACAACAATCCATGAAGGAATAGCACCCAATTCAATAAGGCAAATCATGGCACTGCAAACAAGAAGCTTATCTGCAAGCGGATCCATGAATTTACCAAAATCCGTAATTAAATTGTATTTTCTGGCAATTTTTCCATCAGCCATATCTGTAAGGCTGGCAACGATAAATATTCCCAAAGCAATCCATTTATCGACCGGAGTGATATTACACAATAAGAAAATTACAAAAAACGGAATCAAAATAACTCTAAACATTGTAAGCTTATTCGGCAGATTCATCGCACAATTCTCCTATCAAATCATATTCATGTGAACCGGTAATCCTTACACTGACAAAGTCCCCTGTTATGAGCTCTCTGTCAGCACCATTTATAAAAAGATATCCATCGATATCAGGTGCATCTTTATAGGTCCTTCCAACATAAGTAAGTGAATCTATATCCGCATCGGTTATACGGCCTTCTATGACAGCCTTTACAGTTCTGCCAACCATGGCCTCTGCTTCTTCAAAGGCAATTTCCTGCTGCAGCTTCATTATTTTTGTTTTTCTTGTTTTCTTGATACGTTCTGAGATCTGTTCCCTCATTCTGGCAGCAGGAGTATCCTCTTCCATTGAATAAGTAAATGCTCCAAGCCTGTCAAAACGCATTTTTCTGACAAATTCCATTGTTTCTCTGTGATCTGCAGCTGTTTCACCGGGGAATCCGGTAATAAGAGTTGTTCTTATGCAGATATCCGGGATGTTTTCTCTAAGTCTTCTGACTATTTCCTCAATTTCTGCCCTGTTGGTCTTTCTTCCCATTCTCTTAAGCACTGCATCAGCACCGCTTTGAACAGGCATATCAATATAGTGGCAGATTTTAGGCTCATCGCGCATTACAGCTATAAGTTCATCTGTAATTTCTTCCGGATAACAATACATGAGTCTTATCCATTTAAGACCTTCTATCTTACAGAGCTTTTTCAAAAGCTCCGGAAGCTTCTTTTCTCCATAAAGGTCGGTACCATATAAAGTAGTTTCCTGAGCAATCAGAATAAGCTCGGTAACACCCTGCTCTGCAAGGCCTTCGGCTTCTGATATAAGCTGCTCCATAGGAACACTTCTGTAATGACCTCTTACCTTTGGAATGATGCAATATGTGCAGTTCTTATCACAACCTTCAGCAATTCTTAAATAGTTAAACATGCCTCCTGTTGTCTGCACACGAGGATGATTTCCTGTAGCCTCTCTGTCAATACTTTCCAGATATTGTCCGCCGCTCTTATTGGCAGAAGCCGCATCAACAGCATCGATTATCTTGTCTATGGCTGTTGTTCCGACAATCTCATCTACTTCAGGAATCTCTTCTAATATTTCGTTTTTGTATCTCTGAGCAAGACAACCTGTAACTATAAGTACTTTAATGTGTCCTTCATTCTTCATATTGGCGAATTCAAGGATAGTATTAACACTTTCTTCCTTGGCATCAGAGATAAAGCAGCAGGTATTAATCACTGCTGCTTCTGCTTCTGTCTCATCATCTACAAATTCATGACCGCGTTTTGCCAGCATTCCCAGCATGATTTCAGAATCCACGCGGTTTTTATCGCATCCAAGCGATACAAATAATATCTTCATTAAAAATCAGTCCTGAACTTCTTCTGTAACTTCTGTTTCCTCTGTTTCAGCAGCCTCTGCTTCAAGCTCTGCTTTTAAGGCTTCCTTTTCTTCATCTGTAAGGATCTTAATCTGTCCCTGATTAAGTTCATCTACAGCAATGCTAAGAGGCTTCTCTTTAGCCTTTACTCTTACAAGTGGCTCATCTCCGGCAATAAGCTGTCTCGCACGTCTTGATGTAGCCATAACGATTGAATATCTTGAGCTGATTACAGGCTCTTCACCTTCCTCAACGCCTTTATTAACAACTTTCATCAAATCAACATAAGATGGATGTATCATTTAATTACTCCCTTCTTTAAATAACTATCAATGTAAAAATAACCTTTTTACAACCTTTTAATAATACTAAAATTATTTGTAAACTTCAAGCTGTGTTTTTATATCCTTAAGAAATTCCCCATTTCTTGAAATTTCTTCATGGGCATTTCTTATAATAGTATGCGTCATTTCAACACATTTATCCAGATCATCGTTAACCAAAAGATAGTCATATTCCGGTATATACTCGGTTTCTTCATAAGCTCTTGACAATCTTGCTTTAATGACCTCTTCAGACTCTGTATTTCTTCCTCTGAGTCTCTTTTCAAGCTCTGTAGCTGTAGGAGGAGTTACAAATAATAAAAGCGCATCCGGAAACATTTTTCTTACCTGCAATGCTCCCTGCATTTCTATTTCAAGAATAACATCTCTTCCCTGCTGCATGCAATCATCAACAAATTTTCTGGGAGTTCCGTAATAGTGCTTGCAATAACCTGCATGCTCTATAAGTCCGTCCTCTTCAATAAGCTTTTCAAATTCTTCGTCAGATACAAAAAAGTACTCTCTACCATGCTCTTCACCGGGTCTTGGATCCCTGGTGGTCATAGATACTGAAAGAGCATATTCCGGATATCTCTTAATAAGCTCTTTTACAATAGTGCCTTTTCCTGCACCTGAAAAACCTGAAATAACTGCTAATACACCTTTTTTACTCATCTTCTGATTCGCTTTCTGTTTGTAGCCTGCCTGATATTGTTTCAGGAAGTAAAGCTGACAAAACCAACATACCGTTCTCCATAATAAGAACAGCCTTGGTTTTACGCCCCTGTGTGGCGTCTATTGCAACTCCGTCTTCCTTAGCTTTTTGGACCATGCGCTTAATGGGCGCAGCATCGGGACTTACTATACTGATAAGTTTATCAGCATTAACAATATTCCCAAATCCAATATGTATGAGTTTACTCACATTGTCTCCATTTCGCAACAACTATTTTTTATAATGTAAAAAAGAATTTATTACTCAAGGTTTTGAATCTGCTCACGAATCTTCTCTATAGATGTCTTTAAATTAATACCTCTGTCCGATATCTCAAGATCTGTAGACTTGGAAAGAATAGTATTGGCTTCTCTGTTCATCTCCTGAGCAAGGAAATCAAGCTTACGTCCTATGCCATCCTTATCATCGCCTTTTTCTATGGTCTGTCTGGTAGCCTGTACATGACTGCGAAGTCTTACAAGTTCTTCATCTACACAGATTTTATCGGCATAAAGAGTAACCTCCATAAGGAGTCTTCCCTCATCCACCTGTTTATCCTCAAGCATATCCTTGATTTTCTCGCGAAGTCTTCCTTTGTATTCTTCTATGATCTGAGGCGAACGTTCTGTGATAAATTCAACGTCAGTAAGCATTTCATCCAGCTTTGCAAGAAGATCCTGCTTAAGGAACTCTCCTTCTCGGGCTCTTGCGGTTGCAAACTGCTCGGCAGCCTGCCTTATTGCCTTCTGAAGAATACTCCATATTTCATCCTCATCAAGTTCCTCTTCCTCCATGGTAAAGACCTCAGGGAATTTGGAAAGAGATGATATTCTGATATCATTATCAAGATTAAAATCCTCTGCCATCTGCTTAAGATATTCATAATACTCTGCGGCTATGGCCTGATTGTACATTATCTTCTTATCTGATTCGGAAAAGTCTTCATATGAAATAAAAACATCAACTTTTCCTCTCTTCATAAAATTCTTAAGTTCACTTCTGATATTCGCTTCAAAAGCATTGAACTTTTTAGGCATCTTAATATTTAAATCCAAATATCTGTTATTAACTGATTTGAGCTCGACTGTAATCTTTTTCTGACCCTCTGTGACTTCACTTCTACCAAAGCCAGTCATACTGCTGACCATATAATTAGACCTCCAATATTCTAGATTTACATAGATATTTCAATTATAAAATAGTAAAGGTCTCTTTTCAACTATATTGTTGGTTTCCACATATACAAAGAGCTGTCCTGAAATACATCAGAACAGCTCCTTGCAACTTTATAGGGTTACGAAAAAGGGTTTAAGATAATTGCGTAATTAAATCAAAGGCAAGACTTATAAGCAGCCTCTGCGCCTTCTGTACGGATCTTCTTAAGGTCAGCTACTACTGCATCTGTAAGACCTTCGATCTTATTAAGATCCTGATCCCACATCTTTTCATTGGCAAGTACAGCCTTTACAAGATCCTCTTCGGAATCATCCTTGTGAGCAAAGAAGAACTCAAGTGCCCATCTGTCATCATTACATACATATGTATTTCCGGCAGGTCTCTTGCAAACAAGTCCGTTATCATTAAGCTCCTGTACATCATTTGAATAGAAAGCGATGTATGCTGCCAGTGACATTGTCAGGCAAACAGGAAGCTTTTTGTTAATTTCAATATATTTGAGGAATGATGGCATATTTCTAGCCTTCCACTTACTTGTTGAATTAAGTGAAATGCTCATAAGCTCATGATTTACAAATGGGTTATTGAAACGATCCTTAACTGCTGAAGCAAATGCCATAAGATCATCCTTATCAAGATCAAGTGTAGGAATAACCTCATCATAAAGCATCTTATTCATAAATCCGGCAATATTATCATTCTGCATGCAATCACGAACAATGTTCTGTCCTGCAAGATATGCTCCAAGAACAAAACCTGTGTGAGCACCGTTAAGGATACGAACCTTACGATGTTTGTATGGCTTAACATCAGGAACAACAAGGACGTTAACACCGGCCTTCTTAAACGGAAGCCTGTCTTCAAGTCCATCCGGTCCTTCGATTACCCATACACCAAAGATTTCACCTACATCGATAAGATTATCATGGTATTTATTTTCTGCTTCAAGTCTTTCAACTTCGGCATTATCACGAATTCTACCCGGAACAATTCTGTCTACAAGAGTTGAGCAGAAGATATTCTCCTCATTTACCCATGTCTTGAATTCATCCTCAAGTTTCCACTGGTCAATGTACTGATTTACGCACTTAAGAAGTTCTTTACCATTATTATCGATAAGTTCGCAGGAAAGAACTACAATGCCTTTCTTGCCAGCCTTAAATCTTGCATAAAGAACCTGTGTGAGCTTTCCAGGGAAGCTATTTGCAGGCTTATCCTCGAAGTTACAAGCAGGATCGTAAGCAATACCGGCTTCTGTTGTGTTTGAAGCTACGATCTCAAGATCATCGCTCTTTGCGATTTCCATGATCTTGTCAAAATCGCTGTTGTCGTATGGATTAAGGCAGCATGCGCATGAAGAAATTACACGCTTTGCATCTACCTTCTGTCCATTCTCGCTTCCACGAAGGTATAAAGTGTAAAGACCTTCCTGATCATTGATCATCTGAGTAAGTCCCTGTGAAATAGGCTGTACAAGAGCTACCTTACCATTAAATCCGGCCTTTTCATTGGCTACATCAAAAAAGTAATCAACGAAGGCTCTCATAAAGTTTCCTTCACCGAACTGAAGAACCTTTATAGGGGCGTCCTTGAGTACATAGCCTGTGTAGCCTGATTTTTCCAAAACTTCATAATTTAATAAATCCATTTCATCCTCCTACGTGTGTAAGCACTTACATTTGTTTCATATTTTTTTAGCTTTGAGCTAATAAATTTATTTTTATATTATTTCAACGCCATTCAATGTTTTTCTGCTTTTGTTTTTATCTAATAAAGTTATAGCAAAAAATGTAAGCGTTTACAAGAGCCTCTTTGAAAATTTTTTGCCTTATTTTTTATGAATCGGCGAATATTCTTTGATTACGCCATTCTCTGCAAAACAAACTTTTTTATACTTTTTTTATTTTTTATCTTACTTATTTGTTCATACTGTGCTACAATAGACAAATCGGGATGTGGCTCAGGTGGTAGAGCGCTTGACTGGGGGTCAAGAGGCCGCAGGTTCAAGTCCTGTCATTCCGACTCTTTTTAAAGCCTTTCGGCTTTATTTTTTTCCATTAATTCAGGTCCATTTTTACTTGCTCTACTATTTATGTTTTTGATGTGCTAGAATAAAGTTTCTAAAAATAGTTTTCAGGAGATTAATAATGGCCTTTGACGGAATTACAGTTTCAAATATAGTTAAAGAACTAAGTGATGCCTTAACAGGCGGACGTATATATAAAATAGCTCAGCCGGAGTCTGATGAAGTGGTACTTACCATTAAAACAACCGCCGAAAAGGGATACCAGCAAAAGGTTGTATTGTCGGCAGATGCTTCTCTTCCGCTTATTTATGCAACCAATGACAATAAACCAAGTCCCATGACGGCTCCTGTTTTTTGCATGGTTTTAAGAAAACACATATTAAACGGAAGAGTTATTTCAATTACCCAGCCGGGTCTTGAACGAATCGTAAGATTTGAGATCGAACATATGGATGAAATGGGTGACCTAAGGCATAAGGTGCTTCTTATAGAGCTTATGGGTAAATACAGCAATATCATATTTATTGATGAAGAAAATAAGATCATTGATTCCATAAAACATATTTCTGCCTCTGTAAGTTCAGTCAGGGAAGTTCTTCCGGGAAGAGAATATTTTGTTCCCGAAACCCAGAACAAAGCTGACCCTCTAAATGCCGATATTACTGAGTTTGCAAGTCTGATAAGAGGAAAAGGCATGCCCATATTCAAGGCGATTTACTCTTCCTACACCGGTCTTTCATCTATCTGCGCACAGGAACTATGCTACAGAGCAGGAATTGATGCGGATAAATCTGCCATAGCCTTATCAGACAATGAATTCAGCTCACTTTATATTGCTTTTAGCGCTCTGATGACAGATGTAAAAAACGGTAATTTTAAGCCAACAGTTGCTTATATAAACGGTAAACCCAAGGATTATGCAGCTTTTGACCTGACAATATGGTCAGATACTGAAGGAAGTTCCAGTAAAAGCTACGATTCCATATCTGAACTTCTTGGTTCCTATTATGCCGAAAAGAATGTTGAAACCAGGATCAGACAAAAGTCTGTAGATCTTAGAAAGATAGTCCAGACTGCCCTTGAACGTAATGTCCGAAAACTTGATCAGCAGATGCACCAGATGCAGGACACGCAAAAAAAAGACAAATACAGAGTTTACGGTGAACTCTTAAATGTATATGGATATTCTGCAAAGGAAGGGGATAAGGAAATAACCGTAGATGATTATAATACAGGAAAACCTTTAACAATCCCCCTTGATCCTACTCTCACTGCATCTCAGAATGCCAAAAAATATTTTGACAGATATACTAAACTCAAGAGAACCGCAGAGGCCCTTGAGGATCAGATAAAGGATGTAAACGAGCAGATCCGGCATCTGGAATCAGTCTCCTCATCACTGGACATAGCAAGGCAGGAAGAGGACCTGACACAGATCCGTATGGAGCTTGCAGATGCAGGTTATATTAAGAAAAAAGCCCAGGAAAAGGGTAAACGCAAAGAGAAAATTACCAGCAAGCCTTTCCATTACGTTTCCAGTGATGGTTTTGATATTTATGTAGGAAAAAATAATTATCAAAATGATGAACTAACCTTTAAAATGGCCAACGGTGGTGACTGGTGGTTTCATTCTAAAGGGTGTCCCGGATCCCATGTTGTTCTTATAACCGGCGGCAAAGATGTTCCGGACAGAGCCTTTGAAGAAGCTGCCGCTCTGGCTGCATATTATTCAAAGGGTAAGGATCAGGAAAAGGTGGAAATCGACTACCTGCAGCGCAAAAATGTAAAAAAACCGGGAGGTGCCAAGCCGGGATTTGTGGTTTATTACACCAACTACTCCATGGTAATTGCCCCGGATATAAGCAATCTTAAGGAAATAACGGGATAAATGCTTTTCCTTATAAAATAATATGTCCCTAAATATCAAAAGATATCAGTAATCTTTAAAATCTTTGATATTCAGGGACATTTTTATTTTATAGATAACCTATATTATGACTCTGTTCTTAAATTATTATTCATTATAAAATTTATAAATTACAGCTCCATGGGCAGGAACCTTTTCATTAATAATCCCGGTTAAAGGCATGTCCTTTTGTGCCCAAAGCTCTCTGACATTCTTATAGTTCTCAATATCACAGCTTACAGGATCAAAGGATATTTCTTTATCTGAATCGGAAATATTAAAGAGAGCTACATAAACTCCTTTCCCATCCTTTCGTGGAGCAATCCAGGCTATTTCACTCTCATTTCTGTAAAGCTGATGAGCACAGTGGCTTTCCTTTTCTATAGCAAGCACTTCCTCATTTGTTATAAGCTTTAAAGTAAAATCGTCGTTTTTGGGAAGATGAGCTCCGATAATAAGCGGAGATCGCATCATGCACCACAAACTCATCATAGTAATCTGCTCATCATGTGTAAATTTAGTGTAATCTTCTTTGTCATAATCCTGACGAAGGGATCCTATAGGAAGCATATCCGCATCAGGCCAGTGTCCTGGGCCTGAATGAACAGACCATTTTTCAGCTCTTTCAAACATTGCCAGAAGAAGTTCCCATTTATCCCAGAAATCATCTGTAATTCTCCACATATTGGCATAGTTTTTTAAATGCTCTGCTCTATCAAGCGGAGCCGGTCCCGGTGACAGACTAAGAACTATGTCTCTTCCGCTTTCCCTGCAGGCCTTTGAAATCACTTCAATTTCCTTTTCGCAATGAGGATATTCCCTTGCAATATCATCGACCTTTACAAAATCCACACCCCACTGTGCATACATTTTAAATATACTGTCATAATACTCTTGTGCACCGTCTCTGTCACAATAAAGGCCGTACATATCAGGATTCCAGGTGCAAATTGAATTAGGGTTTGCCACTTCGTCACAGCGCCTGTTGCTTCCAAGAATCGGAAGGTGTTTATGGGCTGCCATACGTGGAAGTCCTCTCATAATATGAATTCCAAATTTAAGTCCAAGGTCATGAACATAATCAGCAAGAGGCTTAAAGCCCTTTCCATCAACAGCTGATGGAAATCTGTTAACTGCAGGCAAAAGCCTTCCGAATTCATCCATTACCAGCTCAGAGAAAGGCTCGTATTCATGGGTTGATGCCGTAGGCTGAAACCATTCAATATCAACCACCACATATTCCCAACCATATTTTTTTAAATGTTCTGCCATATAATCAGCATTTTCTTTTACCTGTGCTTCATTAACAGCTGCCCCAAAACAATCCCAGCTGTTCCAGCCCATAGGCGGATTTTTTGCTACCATAATATCCTCCACAATATATATTTTATTTATAAGAAAAATATATCACATTTATCCTGACTGTACCCCATATATAAGACTTATTTTTTATATGAAAAACAGCTGAAAAATATATAAATATAGTATTAAAGTCGCATTTTTCGTTTAATTTTTTACTATAATATAACTATAAGGAGGTAGTTGTCATGGCTGTTAATACTGTATATATCAATGATATTGATGGAATCTGGCAAATTATAAAAAACAGTAAATATGACGAAAATATAAAAAGAAAACGATCCAGATATTTATATCGGGGTCTTAGTAATGCAGACTTTATCATGAACACTTCCTTAAAAAGAAACTGTAAAGAACAAAGCATGCGCCTTGAAAAAAGCATACTTAGAAATTTTGAAAAATATGTAGCGATTTCTGATCCTTATATTACAAACTCCGTATGGAAACAGATGGTTGTAGGGCAGCACCACGGACTTCCCACAAGACTAATGGATTGGTCATACTCCCCTCTTATTTCCATGCATTTTGCCACCAGTGGTATTTCGCTGGAAAAATTTGAAGATAGTGATTTTGCCATTTGGGAAATAGATATTGTGGAAATAAATTCTCTTCTGCCCCCTGATTACAAAGCCCTTATAAATAAACACAGTGCCTTTTTATTTACCATAGAAATGATGGAAGCCGAGAATATAAGCCTTGAAAAATATGATGCTGATATGGGAGATGATTCTCTTATTTTCATAGAACCACCTACCATAGATCAGAGAATTCAAAATCAATTTGCTTATTTTGCTGTAATGCCAAGTCATATGGAAAATATTGAGACCTTTTTAGACAAGAAAACCACCGGTTCAACCAAATATATCATTTCCAAATCCATTAAATGGGAAGTGAGAGAAATGCTGGATAAATTAAATGTTAATGAACGAATAGTTTATCCCGGTGTGGATGGACTTTGCATGTGGCTCTCAAGGCACTACTACGTAACATGACAGGCCTTTGATTTTTCAAAAAGCCATTTTCTTATTTCCAAGCCTTTTTTGTCAGAAAAATAAACCCAGGAGCAGTGAGGATGTACTCCAAAATTTTCCATCATATATCCTGAAGGAAGCCTTGTATAATGCATATCCACTGCTCTGTCCTTAAGCCTTGAATATATATCATCCGAACCAAAATGAGTCAGAAATTTATTGTTTTCCTCTTTATAAGAGGCTCTTACAATATTATCATCCTCAGCATGTATCATCCAAAGAGGTGTCTTTAAAAGATTATCTATTTTTTCTTCTCCGGTTGCACCACAAATAGCTACCGCTCCGGCAAAAAAGTCAGGATGCTCCTTTAGAAAATGAAAGGTTCCCACTCCCCCTGCGCTGTACCCATAAATATATACCCGCTCAGGATCTGCTTTCCCTTCGGAAATAAGATTTCTCAAAATCTTCATTACAGAATATTCAACCCTTGGTGAAGACCAGTAGGCACCATGTCTGTACTGAGGTGCAACAACAATGCAGGCTTCCCTGTCTTGCACCTCATCTTTGGCAAAAACAGTTCCCACATTATGCATGGAAAGCTGAAGCTTATTATCTTCTCCCACAGCATCAGCACCATGAAGATACAACACAAGAGGCACTTTTTTGCAGTCCGAGGGCAAAAAAAGCCTGTAATGCAGTTCAAAGGTTTCTTTGACATACACAAGGCTTTCAAATTTCTGGCATAATATTGAATTGTCTTTTGATGGTTTATCCCAGTTCTTAGGAAGTTTCATACTAACAGTAATATCTCTTTCTTAAAAACAATGCCAAAACCAACAATCCCACAGTTTCCGTAAGATGAAATATAACAGCGGTCCATACTATACCAATGGTCTTTCCCGCTATACTAACGGTATACATCTGAAATACTGCAAAGGACAAAGCAAAAATCCCCATAATTGCAGCTGCTGCAAACCTGAGTCTCTTGCTTCCAAGAAAAATACCCGTAACAAACACACCTATAAGAAGGGCTGTAAGCATTCCCACATACTTAAAGCCATGGGTGCCATTATAAATGGAAACAAAATTCTGCATTACACTGCGATCCCTTGCAAAGGAGGCACTTAGCTGAGCAATGAACTTCTGATACATTGCACCTCCAAGCTCCTGCAAAAGGTTAGCCACCACCAGTATTGCAGTCCATACCTGCAAAAGCTGATAAATGGAATAAGTCGATAAAGTGGTTACTCCCTTTGGATTAAGTTCTTCCTGAAGCTTGGCCATTTCGGAATAATCATCCTTTGGAACTATGGACCTGACCTTCATAAGCTTTTTATAAGCTACAATAAATACTATGGCTATAAGCACAACCTTTATGGCTGAAAGAACATTGTCAACTATTGCCAGATTGGCATTTAACATATCCGGCCCGCTTTCAACATTATTTCTGAATATCAGTCTAACAAGAGCTGTAATAACCATTTTCCCCAAATTTATGGCTGCTGTCTGAAGTAAAGCATCCGATAATATATGATATTTTTTATTAATAAACATCTTTTCCCCCTAAATGTCCTATCAGTAAAAATATCTAAATTAATTTTTTTCCTTATCATACCCCAAAAGTTTGTACAGGGTAGGTTCAAACCCAAATTCATCGATCATGGTTTCAATTTCACCCCTTGCCCTTTTAATTACCGATGAAGGTGTTGCTCCTCTTTTCACTGCCCTTATCATAAGGTTTTTAGGTGTATGATCAAAATCTATAAATTCCAGAATCTGTGTTTTATATCCCCTGCATTCCAGCAGATTACAACGAATAGCATCTGTGGCAAGGGCAGAAAACCTTTCTTTAATAATACCATATCTTGACAATATTTCTAAATTCTGAGGCTTAATTTGTTTATTCAGCTCATGTTGACAACAGGGAACAGAAAATATCATTTTGGCATTCCACATAATGGCATTATATAAAGCAAAATCAGTTGCCGTATCACAGGCATGCAAGGTTATTACCATATCCACATCAAAAGGCGCTTTAAATCCGTTTATGTCACCAAGCTCAAACTTCAGTCTGTCATAACCATATTTCGAAGCTGCAGCATTACACTTTTTTATAACATCCTCTTTAAGATCAAGGCCTATCATATTAACATCTATTTTTTTGATCTGAGTCAGGTAAAAATATACCACAAAGGTCAGGTAGGATTTGCCACAGCCAAAGTCAATCACATTAAGACCGGTAATCCCCGATTTGGAAATCTCGTCATCGAGTATCTCGATAAACCTGTTGATCTGCTTGTATTTATCGTACATGGAATTGACCACTTTCCCCTCAGGTGTAAATACTCCCATATCCGTCAGCGGTTCTATTTTCATGCCTTCCTGCAATATATAATTCTTTTTTCTGTTATGAGAATCCGTATCCTGTTCTTTTAATGGAATATCACAGGCAGCGCCTTCGGCAGATAATTTAACAGGGTCATTGGCTCTTCTTTTTACTTTATAAGAAGCTTTTCCATCCTTAGATACAAGAATTATGTGTTCCGCCTGTCCTGATACACCGTTTACCTGACGGAAAAAACCTCCCGTAATCACTGCACATCTTGAAGCAATGTCCTCTTCCGAAATATTTTCATGAAAAACCTGCTTTTCAGTGTATTTTGCAATCTGATATTTACCGGCTTTATGCTCCACAACTATTTTCCTAAATTCACCGGACTTTTTTACAGGTTTGCTGATTATTATCTTATCTGCACCGTCCTTGATTATAAGGTCAAAATATTGCTCTAATTCCTGCATTTACTTAAAGTTACCTCCAAAAAGCTTTAAAATAAGCCCGGTCAGAATTACTGTTTTATTACTTTTAAAAGTAAAGAAAAACTCATAATCTAATCAGGCTTTATCTTAGTTATTATATAAATCGTATATTTCTACCTGGTCGTATATACAGCGCCATGAACTTGTAGATTTGGCTGTAACACATATATAATGACCACCATCATTGGAAATCTGATAGCTTGCAGCGCAGGATCCGGATTGATTTACAAAGCCTGTCTTGGCACAAAGAACCTCTCCGTGAGTATCCTTATCTTCTATCCTGCGAAGGAACCAGTTTGATACAGTTATTCCATCAGGATGCTCGGTGGTTGAAGTTGTGGTATATACATGGGCAGAAAGTACCTCTCTGCATATATCATTTTCCAGAGCAGCCTTTAATATCATAGCCATATCGCTTACAGTACAATGATGATCTTCATCATAAATACCAACCACATTGGTGAAATGAGCTGTATCAGAAAGACCCAGTTCTTCAACCTTTTCATTCATAAGCTTTACAAATTCTTCCTGAGAACCGGAAACATAGGTAGCAAGAGCAAGAGCTGCATCAGCTCCGGAAGGAAGTATGGTTCCATATAAAAGATCTGTTAAAGGAACTGTTTCTCCAACTGAAAGACCTAAAATACTACTGTCATTTACATAAGCATAATCCGTAATATCTATGGTCATTGTAAAGGTGTCGTTAAAATCTTCTATATTCTCAACCGCAACCAAAAGGGTAAGAATTTTAGTCATGGATGCCGGAGAAATAACCGTATCGGCATTTTTCTGAGCTACTATCTCACCGGTATCAACATCAACAAGAACAGCATATTCACTTATAACATTATCACTTACAATAGTTTTAGTATTTTCTGTGGCAGTGATTTCATAACCCGGATTAAATGAAGCAACTTCCGGTGAAAGGGTTACAACCTCTTCCGGTTCCTCTTCAACAACAGGTTCAACAATTGCAGTACTTGCAGCAATAGTTGCTGCTTCCTCAGCCACATATACAGTTTCTTCTGTCTTAGGCTTTCGGTTTACTATAGATATAATTCCAACCACTATTATCAGCACAAAAACTGCTCCAAGGCCCAGAGTTATAAGCCTCTTTTTTATTCTGGCTTTTCTCCTGCCTTCTTTTGTGCTCATTCTGTTTATCTGCCTGATTCTTGCCGCATTCTCTGTATTTTTAACCACTGATGACCCGATATAATCCTGTTTCTCACGGGCATCGTGTTGTCTGTAATTATATGCCATCCCCTAACTAACCTTCCTATCATCTTATTTTTTCCACCCTCTTTTTCATTGGCTCCAAAATAGAAGAAATGAAAACCCAAAGTATTATAAATTACAATAAATGCACTTTCTTTAAAAATCTCACGATTTTTACCCCTTTTGGAAGTGCCGCTATCTCATTTTCCGTTGCTCCCTTAAGAGCAATCATAAGTACTGCATAAACTACAACAGCTACTATGACCGCAATAATAAGAGCACATAAATTAACAAAATATTCTCTGCTTATAATCTTATCGAATAGTATAGCAAAAAAATCATAAACAATAAATGCAATAACACCCATTATTATTGAACAAATTGCAGGTATTACGTAAAGCTTTTTTATATCCTGATTTAGCTTGATTTTGGTCTTTAAAGCCATGCTGTTAAGCACACACATCAGGAAAGAATAACAAATCGAAGCTATTGCCAGGGCATAGCTGTTGAAATCACTAAATATCAGCATCAATGTAAGTACAACCGTCTGTATAACAAGGGCTACCGATGCATTTATTACAGGAATATTTACTCTTCCAACACCCTGAAGAACCGCATTTGATAGAGTTGAAACGGAATAAAAAACAACTGTAACAGCCAGCACGGACATAAGGGAAGCCGCATGTGCCAAGGATGCTTTCTGGGGATACAGAATCATCATTATAGGCTCAGACAGTACAATAAGTCCTACCGTAGCAGGGATAACCAGCATCATTATGGTTCTCATGGCTTTATTTATGGTATTTCTTGTTGCCTCTTTATCTCCTCTCGCATAGGAGGAAGAGATACTCGGCATCATAGCCGAAGCCATGGCACTGGCAAGAGCAATGGGAAGGTTAGTGATAACAAGAGCCTTTCTGGAATAAATTCCATAAACTGTTGCCACTGCATCATAATCCATTTTCTTTATGTTTACCAGAATATTGGAAAAGATTTCATAGTTTAAAAAAGAAGAAACATTATAAATACAGGTACTTAAAATAAACGGAGTAATTATGGAAATGATCAGCCTGAATATGGGCTTATACTCCAGTACCTCATGTTTATCATTTCTGACCTTTTCCAAAAATGAATCTCTTTTATGTCGATAAATATACAGCATAAAAATAAGGCCTATTGCCACCCCGGAACCCGTACCCAGGGCACTACCTATGGCACCGTACATGGCTCTGTTGGTAGCAGAGGTATCAATAACAAGCTGCATCAAAAAATAAGCAGCTCCCATACTCACTACCGCATTGGCGATCTGCTCTATTATCTGTGAAATTGAAGTCGGTACCATGGTCTTCTGAGCCTGAAAAAAACCTCTTAAAGACCCTAAAAGTCCGGATAAAAATACCGTAGGAGCAAATGCCTTTAGTACTGTAACAGAATTACCCATAACAAATCTGTCCGCAAAAACGTACAAAATGATACTTGCTATTCCTCCAACCACCACTACATATATTAGAACACAATGAAAAATCCGCTGAGCATTTCGATACTCACCTAAAGCAATCTTCTGAGACAAAATTTTAGCCATTGCAGAAGGAATGCTGAAGGATGATATCAGGAGAACTATTACGTAAATCTGGTATGCTGCGCTATAGTAGCCATTACCAGTGTCTCCTATAATCGCTGTCAGCGGACTCGTATACAACAAGCCTATAATCCTTGAAATGACCGAAGCCATTGCAAGGATTCCGGCTTGAACAATTATTCCATCTTTTTTACTTTCAGACATATCTTAATACCACATATCAGGGCTTTAACCAGTCATACATCTCCTGATATTTATTAGCTGAAACCTTCCATGAGAAGTCTACAGCCATTGCCCTGTCTATCATTTTATTCCATTCACGTTTTTGATCATAGAATACACGCTCTGCTTCGCGAATGGTTCCAAGCATTTCATGAGCGTTGTAATTAAGGAAGCCAAAGCCGGTTCCTGTACTTTCAAACTTATTGTATGGCTCAACAGTATCCTTAAGTCCACCTGTCTGTCTTACAATAGGAATAGTTCCGTATCTTAAAGACATAAGCTGTGATAATCCACAAGGCTCAAAAAGTGAAGGCATAAGAAATGCATCAGAAGCTGCATATATCTTGTGTGATAATGGCTCTGAATAATAAATATTGGCAGAAACCTTATTTTTGTATTTCCAGTCAAAATGACGGAACAAGCTTTCATACTGCTCGCTACCGGTGCCAAGAACCACTATCTGTACCGCATCCTGACACAATTCCTCAAGAACATAAGCAATAAGATCAAAGCCCTTCTGATCGGTAAGCCTTGAAACTATACCAATCATCATAGTCTTATCATCTTCATCAAGGCCAAGTTCTTTCTGAAGTGCTCTCTTATTCTTTACCTTTTCCTTACGGAAATTTATAGCATTGTATTTTTTCTCAATGAATTTATCTGTTTCCGGATTAAATTCATCATAGTCAATACCGTTTACAATACCTCTGAGATCTCCGGCTCTAGCTCTTAAAAGTCCATCCAGCTCTTCACCATAGAACTCAGTCTTAATCTCTTCTGCATATGTCTCACTAACTGTTGTTATGGCATCTGCATATACTATACCACCCTTAAGAAGATCGGCATCTTTAAAAAGTGCCAGCTTGTCCGGGGTAAAATAATAATCAGGAAGTCCTGTAATATCCTGAACAGACTTAATATCCCATTTGCCCTGGAATTTAAGATTGTGAATGGTCATTACAGACTTTATGCCGCGATAAAATTCATTACCCTGGAAACGTTCCTTGAGGTAAACAGGAATAAGACCTGTCTGCCAGTCATGACAATGAATAATATCTGGATGAAAATCGATTACAGGCAAAATGGAAAGTGCTGCCTTTGAAAAATATGCAAACTTCTCTATTTCAAAAATAACGTCATCGCTATACGGCTTCATTCCGTTAAAATAAAATTCATTATCAATAAAGTAGTACTTTATGCCGTCTACTTCAGATTTAAATATGCCTACATATTCACGTTTCCAGTGAAAATCCATATAGAAATTGGTAACATATTCCATACGGTCTTTCATTTCCTGAGACATACATCTGTACTTAGGCATAACAACACGTACATCAAAATATCTTTTATCGATGTTTTTAGGAAGAGATCCTACAACATCTGCCAATCCTCCTGTTTTAATAAATGGAACACCCTCTGATGCAACAAATAAGATGTTTTTCATAAGAAAAAACCACCTTTCCCCTTTTAATTTAAGAAAAAACTCTGTTAATTATACCATACATTAATACATATTGAAATTTTTGGAAAAAATTTCGGTTAACGGTATTGTGTTATTAACTATATTACGTACAATAATTTTATAAATAAAAAACTCCAAAGTCTTTCCTTTTCTATTATATAACAATTTCACATTTCAAAAAACATATTAATGTAAATCTTTTATAATCAACAAACCGTTTTTTGTTATTTATATTTTCGTTTTATTTTATTTTCTCTTTATAAATTGTCCATAATTTGTCCAAATTTTATCAGTATCATATATTTTATCAGAAGCACAAAACTTCTGACTCCCCCAACAAAACTTTTTTCATACCGGGTCATTCGACTCCCCATCGGATGACCCCTCCTCCCAAAAAACACCGAAAGGTGTTATTTTTTTGCTATTTTTATGTTTATTATTCTTCCAAAACCAATACTCAAAAAGGCATTGCCCTCTCCCGCCTTTGGAATACGGCAATGCCTTTATTATTATTTGAAAGTTTATCATCTTATCATGTTTTTCTCAACCATTTTAACAAATTCAAAGTTATTTCTGGTCTTTGAAAACATATTTATACACTGATCTACTGCCTCATCTGCTTTCATACCGTTAAATCCTTTTCTTACAGTATTAACTGCTGCAAGCTCCTCACCTGTAAGAAGAAGGTCTTCTCTTCTGGTACTTGACTTAAGAATATTGATTGCAGGGAATATTCTCTTTTCCTGAAGCTTTCTGTCAAGAACCATTTCCATATTACCTGTACCTTTAAACTCTTCGTATACCACATCATCCATCTTGGAGCCTGTTTCAATAAGAGCTGTAGCAAGAATCGTAAGGCTTCCGCCCTGTCTCATATTACGGGCAGCACCAAAAAATTTCTTAGGCATATGCAGCGCTGCAGGATCAAGACCACCTGAAAGAGTTCTTCCTGAAGGAGGAACTACAATATTATATGCTCTTGTAAGTCTTGTAATACTGTCAAGAAGGATCATAACGTCTTTCTTATGCTCAACAAGACGTTTTGCTCTCTCCATAACCATCTCTGCCACTCTCTTATGATGCTCAGGCAGTTCATCAAAGGTAGAATAAATAACTTCTGCATTAGGACCTTCAATAGCTTCCTTAATGTCTGTTACTTCCTCAGGACGTTCATCAATAAGAAGAATTATCAAATGAATATCAGGATGATTTCTCTTTACTGCCTTTGCCACAGATTTAAGAAGAGTTGTCTTACCTGCCTTAGGAGGTGCAACGATCATTCCTCTCTGTCCCTTACCAATAGGGCAGATAAGATCCATGATTCTCATGGAAACCGGTGCAGATGGACTTTCAAGATGAATCTTCTGATCCGGGAAGATAGGAGTCATTTTTTCAAAATCCCATCTCTTCATTGCCACTTCAGGATCATAACCATTTATAGATTGAAGATGAAGCAAAGCTCCAAACTTATCATTTTCTTTCTTTTGTCTGCAGATACCGGATAAAATATCTCCTGTCTTAAGATTAAATTTCTTTATAAGACCGGGAGCCACATAAACATCCTTTTCCCCGGGAAGATAATTCTCGCATCTGATAAATCCAAAGCCGTCCTGCATTATTTCAAGAATACCGTTTGCAGGTATGCCGTCTGCGAGCTCTTCATTTTTTTCCTGCGGCTTTTCTTCCGTCTGAGGCTCTGCATCAGCTGTAGCATTTACATCAGCCTTTACAATATGTTTCTTTTCCTGCTGCGGATTAGAAGGTGAAGACTGCTTTTCAGCTTTTTTGCCATTCTCAGCCTCTTCTTTTTTGGCAGTTTTCTTTTCTGAAGTTACCTGCTTGTCGGATTTTTTCTCCACATGCTTTGGAGCTTTTTCTGCCTTTTTTTCTGTCACAACCTCTTCTTTTTCGGAAGCTTCTGCCTTTTCTGCCTTTTTCTTAAGGGGAGCTTTTTCTTCCTTTTTTTCAACAGGGGCAGCTGTTACAGTAACGATTTTCTTAGTGTGCTTTACAGGTGCTTTCTTTGGCTCAGCAGCTTCTGTTCTTGCTGCCTCGGCTGCGCAAAGTGCCTCTACAAGCTCACTTTTCTTCATTCCTGTAGCTCCTTTGATTCCGGCGGCTTTTGCTATTTCACGCAAATCGGCCAGTTTCAGTGATTCGTACTTTTCTTTCAAATTACTCTCCGTTTCCGCGCAATACGCGCATGATTATATAAAAATTTACACTTTATTATCAAAAACAAAAATATCGGGATTAAATAACGAGCAGACTAAAAATTTCTCCTGTTTAGAATAAACCGAAATCAATTACTAAAATAAGGTACTACAAAATTTTAATTTTTTCAAGCACAAATTTTTTTATTAATCTAAAAGACTTTTTAAGGTTATTTTAAGAAATATCATGTATCATTCAAAATACTGAAGAAAGGAGTAACCCATGTCAGCGGTATATGAAATGATAATCAAAATTTGTCAGGACGTGCTTGAACCAATAAGCTATCTCCCTTACGGTTTATTTTTTGGAGGAATGTTTTTATTCCTGTGCCTGTTACTACGTAAGCTATTCAGCAAAAAAATGAATTTCAGGCAGGATGTTCTAATTTCTGCCTTTATTACATATATGACAGTTCTTATGATTCAGGCTTTTTTTTCAAGAGAGCCCGGATCACGAATAGGTATAAGTCTGGAATTATTCAGTGTTACCGGAGTTTCACTGGGCGAAGATGCCAGCTTTATAGAAAATATAATCATGTTTGTACCCTTTGGCCTTATTCTAACAATGCTTATACCTGCCTTTAAAAACGGTTTGTATTGCATAGGCCTTGGTTTTTCCTTTAGTGTATTTCTTGAACTTTTACAGTTGTTTACTCTAAGAGGATATTGCCAGGTGGATGACGTTTTTGCAAATACCGTAGGAGTATCCCTTGGATGGATCATTCCCGGAATATATTATCTTTGCACCACCAGAAAAAGCACAAAAGTATATGCAGTTAAAAGTCTTTTTTAAGACCTTTACTGCAATACCTTCTTACCTTGCACTTCTTCCCTCACCTTTACCGTAAACAGCATAATGCCTTAAAAGTACTGCCTCGTCATAGGCAAAAGCTGCCTGAAGATCCGGATATCTATTATAATAAACAGCGGGATTAAATTCCGATGTATAATCTATACCATCATAAATATATACATTTCCATCACAACAGGATTGTGCTTTACTTGCACAATAGGCATTGATCATATTACCCACATAGTTATAGGTGCATGGACATTTTTCCTTGAGCAATTCACCGTTTTGTATATATGTGGCAAAACAGTCCGCAAAAAATTCTGCTGTGTTTGAAGCACAGTAGGAATCTCCGTAATTATTCTTTTCCTGTTTCCATATATCCTTAAAGCTTTGACTTCTTGATGCTCTCTCACCGTTATTAACTTCAGAACTAAGAGCCACATCAAAAAAATGTCCCATTTCATGACATACACTTTCATAGGATAAATAAGCCAGATCATTTAAATATATGGTTTTGGCATTTACACATGTGGTTCCTGCAAGAGTATATCCATCCGGAATCACCATATTGATATTACTTCTTGCATTTAGAGTAGCAGAATCGGTAATAATTATCTGCCAACCCTTTGCTTCAAAAGCATCTCTTATTTCCTGTGGAATAAGATTGTACCTTTGCAATGTTTTATCCGTTAATTTTGATGATGTGGATGAAACGTTTGGTGCCGCAAAAGCACCATCTTTAGTGTAAACTAACAAAATAACGAACAAAATAAGTGTAAATATCCTTAGCTTTCTACATCTCATATAAATACCTCCCCTCTAAGGTATCCGAGAACCGCAAGCTGTCAGAATCACTTATTGTTTCGTATAGTTTTTTTGATAATTTCATAGAAGAAATTAACAATTTATTGTAATAATTTTACCATATTTTGAACAAAAAATAAGCTTTCAGCAGGAAACTGAAAGCTTAAAAATAATTAAACTTTATAAATTAAATCTAAAGTTTTCAAGCAATAGGAAATATCAAAAAGGGAACTGCTATCAAAAAGACTCCTGCAGGAATTAAAAACAAAGCAGGATAAACCTTTTTAAATCTCTTAACTCTGAAAATCGTATCATTATCTTTTCTTCTCCAGATAATATATTTGTTACCCTTTTCATATTTCTTCTCGGCATGTTTTGAAACCCTGTCCTCAGAATACTCAAAAACAGTTCTTCCAAGCTGTTCGGAATCAAAACCAAATTTCAGATACCTGGAAATCTTTTTACCAAAGCGGGAATAATCCTGCTGCTGGGCAACTCTTATAAAAGTAGCTTCCGTTTTCTGACTATAGGAAAGTGCCTCTGCAAGGATCGCACTAAAGCCTACCAGACAGGTGACTCCAAGGGTTATAAACATTAAATAGGCATAAACAGTATCGTTATGAATGATCAAAGCTGCCGTCATAGCACAAAATACCAAAAACAAAACTACCGAATATGCTTTTACAAGCTTTCTTTTAAACACTTTAGCTGCCAGAACCAAAAAGCCGAATCCCAAAATAGCACAGCAAATAGCGCTGACTATATAATGCATTTGATACGAAATTGAATTATAATCCATTACTCTCTACTCTTTTTCAAAATATACTTTACCGATACTACAAAAGATGCATTCCCACATCATATTCTTTACCGTTTACGGCATCACTAAGCCATTTTGCCATGGAAATGCCTGCCACATGCTTGGTGGCAAAATAAAATTCTCTCACTGAAGTATGTACCGTACCTCCCATGGTTACAAGAGGGAGCTTCCAGTCATTAAGAAAGAACTTAAACTCCGGATTTATTTCCCTAAGCTGATCCAGCATTACATGGAGTTGTTCATAGAACAGATCCTGTACCTTGGAATCAGTTTTATATTTTCTGTTTATTATGTCATTATAATAAGCACTTAGCAAATAATCTCTTATGGAACTGGAATACAAAAATCTGAATCTGTCACCATGGTTTTCACACAAAGCCCTGTACCAGTCTACAGTAATATTATCCGAGTTAATACATTTCCAGATTTTTTCATCACTCTTCCAAATGGTCCTGGCAGTTTTTCTCCAGTTTTTGTATAAAAGCTGTCCGCTATCGGATAAAAGGGTTATATCCCTGCATTTACTGTAATAATCATCGGCTATTTCTCCTGCTACTGCAGGAACTGCAAAGGCTCCGGCAGAATTCCCGGCAATAAGCATTTTTGAAGGATTTGGAAAAAGCTTTACCGCGGCCTCCATACTTTTATTAAAATTTAAATGTCCATGAAAATGGAGCACCTGTTGGCTTCCATCCTCTGCCTTATATGAAAAATCATTATTACCTACATGAAAATCTCCGGTGGCATAGGTAATAACCACAAAACTCCAGTCCCTGAAAGGATTTAAAGGATTAAGGTTATCTGTTATACCCACATTGATATTCATAACCTGGGTAAAAGGTCTTAGATTATTCCAGTAATAATTAGGCTCACCTGCCGCAACCTTAGCCCCTGTAACAGGTCTTGCCGCAGTATATTCATTCCAGGCGACTCCACCTCCTGATAAAAAGATACATAGCTTGGAAGGATCTGCCTTTTTTACGTATATATAATACTCGGATCCGTCTCCGGAAAGACATTCCGGCAAAGATAACCTGTACCAGGTCATAAGGTCAGGCTCGCCCTCAAGCTCCGGAGCCTTCAGATGAGTATTGTCTATAGTTTTACCGATGGAATTTTCTATAAAATCTCCGGCCTTTGATGCAAATACAATTCCGTTTTTTATATTCAGTTTATTGTGATTGCTATTTTCCGGCATATGCTCTCCTAGGGATAGATAGTGTCTGGATCAGAAAAAACCTCCAAAATCACATATTAAAATATCTTGCTGAAGCGCTCTTTAAATCGTGAGTCCTGAATATCAGTGCAGCTGCAAATATTATCAAAAATCCGGCAATACAAAATCCAGCAGGAACAGGAAAATCATTCATTCCCGTAAATATAAATATAAGCTGTAAAAGTGCTACAAACATATCAAACAAGAGGTATCTTATATACTCTATAAGCTTAAGTCTGCTTACCTTGGCAATTATAAAGGTAACTATTGCCAAAACCATCAGACTTATTGGAATCATCCACTTATAGGACCAGCCTGTAAACCCAAAGCAGTAATCCACATAAAGGTCTATAATGATTGCAACCATAACCTGAACTGTCAAAAGCTTTATAACATTGTGCTTATAATACATGGCCACAAGAAAATCTATCCAGGCAAAAAATGCACCAAGCATAAACAGAGAAACCCATGGAACGTAATCTCCCAAAAGGGTCATGGTCGTATATCCGAGAATCTCAACTGTTACAAAAATAAAGGTTATAAGCTTAGTAATAAATACACTGGTAAACTTAGGCTTTTTTACAATAGGAAAAGCTCCGTAATCATCTATCTCTGCCAGCTCTTCATTAGGATTTTTTACAAGGTTTGACTGACAAAGAGGACAGCACTCTTTGTGTCCGCGTATGGAAATCTTACATTTTGGACAATACTGCATTATTTTGCCTCCTCTTCAACATCATAGTCATTGGTAGAAAGCTCTACATCTATGCCCATGCTAATAAGCCTTCTAAAGAAATTCAGCATTATCTGGTGGGTTTTAAAAGGAGAAACCTCTCCAAATACCATTTTTTCACCAAAAGAGCTGATACATATCTGCTGAGAAGGTGCTGTCATAAATGCACTGAACTTATCAATATATGGGCAAAGTTCCGGTGGCATCTTAATCTGTCCCAGATTGGAAATACTGGTAGTTACCCCGGCCTTGGCCTGAGAATCAAAAAAATGAATACCTATATCCTTTATAAAAAGAGGCATAACCTTGATAGCTATATTATGCTCCAGGGCCCCATAGGAATTCATGGTATTAGCCACATTTTCAGGTTTAAGCTGATCTTCAAAGGAAGCCTTTACCTTGGAAATTATACTTTCAATCGTTCCGTTATAATCCTCTGCATAATATTTTACCGTAATGACACCAAAGAAATTTCTTGCGGTATCTGATGGAAAAAACTGCCTTAAATTAACGGGAACACTTATACAAATAGGTCTGTTCATTTCTTTAACAGACATTTTGTCAATACATGCACCTATATAAATAGCTACGCATAAAATACCCACTGTTGTTTCATATTTATGGGAAAGTTCTACCATCTTTTTAGAAGACACAGTACCCTCTACCATATGCGGCAAAAGGTTCTCATCCTTTTCACCTCCAAGATGAAAAGCCTTAACTGAAGATAGAGATTTAAGCTGCTTAAGGCCCTTTTGCTTTTTGTAAAACTGCTTAAAGGCATCATCATTTTTTTCTTCTATAGAAGAGATATCTTCTTTGATCTCAACCTTTTCAAGATTGTGAGCCAGCACAAGATATTCTGCAATGATATTCTTAAGAAACATGAAGGCTCCTGTTCCGTCTGCCAGAACATGAAACATTTCAAGATTAATACGTTTATGAAAATAATTGACTCTGTACAGAAGATTTTTTCTGCCGGGAAAATATATAGACATACATGCCGGTTTATTGTCTTCATAAACTATTGGTTTAATGCTGCAGTCTTCCAGATAATACCAGAACATTCCCTTTTTCAAAACACAGTTAAAAAAAGGAAATTCATCAATCACTTCGTCCAGAGCCTGCTGAAGAAGTTCCCCATTAACCTCTTCCTTAAGTTCACAACTGATTCTGAAAACCCTCGTATTAGCACCATGAGCTGTGGAAGGTACGATTTTAGCCGCATTATCAAGTTCATACCACTTAAGCCATGAATGTTCTTTACTATTTGCCATTTCTACTCCCTTATTCAAAGCATTCTTGGAACAAAGTGACAAGAACGCATAATAAATTATTATACTCCACCATAAGCTATTTGGACAAATAAATATATTTATTTGAATTATCACAAAATAATAAACAATAAAACCAAAAAACATGTTATAATTGTTATATCGTAAATTTATTACTTAATTGAGGAGGAATGTACTATGAGTCGTAATGTTCTTGTTGGGCAGTCAGGCGGGCCTACCGCTGTAATTAATTCCAGCCTTGCTGGGGTATTCAAAACCGCCATGGATCGTAATTTTGATAAGGTCTATGGAATGCGTTACGGAATACAGGGTTTTTTAGATGAACAATACGTCGATTTATCTGATTATATCAAAAACGAACTGGATCTGGAGCTTTTAAAGAGAACTCCTTCAGCTTTTCTTGGAACATGTCGTTATAAACTTCCTGCAATTCATGAAGATAAGGAAATATACGAAAAGATCTTTGATCTCTTAAATAAAATGGAGATTGAAGTATTTATCTACATTGGTGGAAACGACTCCATGGACACCATCAAAAAGCTTTCAGATTATGCCATCATTACCGGTGCAAGCCAGAGATTTATCGGTTGTCCTAAAACAATTGATAATGATCTTGCTCTTACAGACCATACTCCCGGTTATGGCAGTGCAGCTAAATATATTGGTACTTCAACAAAGGAAATCATCAGAGACAGTCTTGGTTTTTCTTATAAGAAAAAGAACGTTACCGTTATTGAGGTAATGGGAAGAAATGCCGGATGGCTCACAGGTGCTACCGCCCTTTCAAAGGGTGAGGATTGTGATGGTCCTGATCTTATCTATCTTCCTGAAGTGCCTTTTGATATTGATAAGTTTACAGAAAGTGTTGATAAGCTTCTTAAGAAAAAAGATGTTGTGGTTGCCGCCGTTTCTGAAGGTATAAAAACAAAGGACGGAAATTATGTCTGCCAGCTCTCTGCAGGTTCAGAAACAAAGGATGCTTTTGGACATATACAGATGACAGGCTCAGCTTCCTTCCTTGCTAATCATATTCATGAAAAGCTTGGCTGCAAGTGCCGTGCCGTTGAATTCTCCACACTTCAAAGAGCTGCATCTCACCTTGCCAGCCGAATTGATATCAATGAAGCTTTCATGGTGGGCGGTGCTGCCGTTAAGGCCGCTGACGAAGGAACATCCGGTGTTATGGTTGTAATTGACAGATTGTCCGATGATCCTTATCAGAGTACCACAGGTGTTTACGATGTTCATCGTATTGCCAACGGTGAAAAACTTGTTCCAAGAGAATGGATCAATAAGTCAGGCAACTATGTAACAGAAGAATTTATAAACTATGTAAAGCCTCTTATCCAGGGTGATTACACACCTATGATGGTAGAAGGTCTTCCAAGACACCTTACCATGGACACAAAGGGCTACAAGGATTTATACAAGGTTTTCCTTTAATAAGCTCATAAGGAGTTGTTATTAAACTCTCCATATTCTTTCTCTCTTCTTAAAAATGAGGTTTGCAAATGCAAACCTCATTTTTTAATTCATAACAATATATAGGCTCTAAACAATGCAATCACTCAATAAAGCCACTATTCAATGCCTCTTTTTCTTTATAGGTTTTCCGGTTCTTTTATTTTTCTTAACAGGATGCTTGTTTTCCATTTTTCTTGGAGGGATAAGACATTCCTTGGAAAATCCTATTAAATCCTCTCGTCCGGCTTTTATAAGTGCCTCTTTTACAAGCTCATAATTTTCAGGCTTTCTGTACTGAATAAGTGCTCTCTGCATGGCTTTGGCATGTGGAGAACGTTCAACGTAAACCTCTTCCATTGTCTGAGGGTCAAGACCCGTGTAATACATGGTTGTAGATACAGTTCCGGGAGTTGGGTAAAAATCCTGAACCTGATCCGGCGCAATATGATGATCTCTTAAATATTCCGCCAGGGTAATGGCATCCTCAAGTCTGCTGCCGGGATGGGAAGACATAAGATAAGGAACTATGTACTGGTCCATACCAAGCTCTGTATTTACCTTATCAAACTCCTTTATAAAGGCATTATATATTTCGACTCCCGGTTTACCCATTTTTGTAAGTACATTATTTGAGACATGCTCAGGTGCCACCCTTAACTGTCCGCTTACATGATATTTACAGATTTCCTTCAAAAACTCTTTATTTTTGTCAGCTACAAGATAATCATATCTAAATCCGGATCTTACAAAGACTTTTTTGACCTTTGGAAGATTTCTGAGTTTTCTTAAAAGACTTACATAGTCGCTATGATCCACTTTAAGATTGGAACAAGGCTTTGGATACAAGCATCTCTTTCCCTTGCAGGCTCCGAATTTCATCTGCTTATCGCAGGCAGGTCCCCTAAACTCTGCTGTAGGACCACCCACATCATGTATATATCCTTTAAAGTCAGAATCCTCTATCATTTCCTTGGCTTCACTCATGATAGATTCATGACTTCTGGCCTGTACTATTCTGCCCTCATGCATGGTAAGAGCGCAGAAATTACATTCTCCAAAACATCCCCTATTGGAGGTAAGGGAGAATTTAATTTCTGAAAGTGCAGGGACACCCCCTGCCTTTTCATAGATTGGATGATATGCTCTCATGTATCCCAATGCATAAACATCATCCATTTCCATGGTTGTAAGAGGCTTTGCAGGAGGATTTTGAACTACAAAGGTGCCTCCTCCATAGCTTTCATATAAGCCCTTGGCCTGAAATGGATCTGTATTTAAATACTGAATATGAAAGCTTTGGGCATACTTTCTTTTATCTTCTGTTATTTCTTCAAAAGAAGGGAGCTCTATGGCATCATAAATAACATCTTTATTTTTGGTCTTGTAAACAGTCCCTTCGATATAGGTAATATCCTGAACTCTCATTCCACTATCCAGTGCTTCAGCTATCTGGACTATACTGCGCTCACCCATTCCGTAGCTTATAAGATCTGCCCCTGATTCCAAAAGTATGGAACGTCTCACACTGTCTGACCAATAATCATAATGCCCCATTCTTCTAAGACTTGCTTCCAATCCTCCAAGGATTATCGGGGTATGCTTGTATTTTTTTCTAATAAGATTACAATACACTATCACAGCTCTGTCAGGCCTTTTGCCCATTACCCCTCCGGGAGTAAAGGCATCCTGAGACCTGTGCTTTTTGGCAACTGTATAATGATTCACCATGGAATCCATATTTCCGGAAGATACCAAAAATCCAAGTCTCGGCTCACCAAAAACATCTATCGAGCTATCGTCTTTCCAGTCAGGCTGGGCTATAAAACCTATTTTATAGCCTCTGGATTCAAGAACCCTTGTAATGATCGCCGCACCAAAGGAGGGATGATCCACATATGCATCACCGCATACATAAACGAAATCCACCCCATCCCAGCCACGGTCCTTCATATCTTTTTTTGAAATAGGTAAAAATAATTGCTCCATGAAACCTCCGTACTTATGAAAGTATTATACATAAAAAGAGGAAGAATAGCCAATTGACTATTCTCCCTCCTTAAAAAGCCTGTAATTATGCAATAAGCATTATTCTTTTATAAGGGCTCCTGTTGTTTCATCAAAATGATAGGTCTTAAACCATATAGTTTTTTCACCTTTACAAACAACTCCATTTTCTGCAAAATATTTGTTTTCGCCCTCTGTAAACCATCCTTTTGTAGCTGCACCGTTATCATTAAAATGATACAGTACATCACTGCCATCAACATTAACAGTCACAAAGCCTGTTAACATTTCATAAGTATTCGTATCATAGTAATACTTACTTGCCCAGCGGCTCACAAGTCCTGAAGAAAGAGCACCTTTACCCTGTGAATAATAGGATTTTCCGTCCACAGTAAATACTCCCTTTACTACTCTTCCATTTTCGCCAAAATAGTACATACTTCCATCTACCTCGATGAATCCGGTCTGCATCTCACCATAAGTAGCTTTTTCCTGACTAAAGTAATACAAAGATGCCCAAATAGACTGAAGACCGACTACCGGCTTGCCGTTTTTAACATAATATGTTCCTTCTTCATCTGTAACAAATCCGTTGGCAGGACGTCCAATAATATTGGTAAAGGTCTTCTCTGTATTATCCTTAAGTTCAAGGTCATCCTGAACAATTCCTATAAAGCTCAGAACAGGATCCGGATTTCCGGTCTTAATAATGCTTACTGTAACTGTAGAATCCTGTGAAAGTGTAAAGGATACTTTTTCAAGTCTTGCTGTGTCTGCACTGCCAAGAGTAAAGTTATGGGTTGCAATTGTAGCATCGTTTGCAATAACATCTATCTCAGTTGCCCTGCTGGTACTCCACCATTCCTGATATCCTGTATATACAGTATACTCACCGGCTTCAAGATCAAAGCTATAATCTATTGTATCTCCTGATCCTGCCCAATAGCCATGATCCCATATTCCATCTCCGGCATTTTTGATACCCATATCATAGTCAACAGTATCATCTGTCTTAATAATACCTGTATAGCCTGCGCCGTTTTCCTCTGTGTAAGCCTGATCGGCTTTTGTATTTTTCAGCTGATCTCCAAGAGTCTCTTTAACCACTGGAAGATAGGATGCTCCGTCCCCTGCACAATCAAAGAAATAGATCAACTTTTCAGGTATCATATTTACTTCTATGGTAAAGCTTCTGCCAATATCAAGGGTTCCTGTAACTTCGGCATTTCCTACTTCATTAACATCGCTACTCCATACAACAGAGCATTCCTGCCTGTTTCCGTTTACATACTCAATTTCAAGGGTTTCCGGCAGCTTTTGGGCAAGATCCTCCTGAGAGTATGCAGCTTCAGGAAGAGATGTTACAATTTCATAATCTTCCATATCATCAAGAACATCCAGTGTCCAATCGGAATAATCTGCCAAAGCAATTTTGTCTCCCGGCAAAAACTCTACAGGAAGCCATACATATCTTGAATCTCCAAGGTCACTGCTATTCCATCTGTCACCCATGTAAATAAACTTACCTGACGTACCATCCACAGCAAATACACAGGTGCTTTGTGTACTGTAAGTAGTTCCTGCAGTGTCCTCAGTACAAGGATCTCCTACCATTGTCCAAGGTCCCAGAGGTGAGTCTGCCACAGCATATTTAGCCTGATTTGGTGCCCATCCTGTACATGCTGAGGTAATCATGTAGTACTTATTGTTATATTTAAACATTGCAGGTGCTTCCCTTGAAGCTCCCTCAAAGTTAAGGGTGAAGTCGCTACCAAGAACAGCTGTATCCTGAGTTGCTGCAAGAGCTGTATATTCATCATTCAGTCTTGCAATATACATATTACTGTTTCCGTCTGATGAATAGATTACATATGCACTTCCGTCATCATCCTTAAACAGATTCATATCTCTTGCAGAGCCAAGGTTAGATGAATCCCAGGAGTGATTCGCACTTTCACTGTAAAGCATCTTGTATGTACCAAGAAGCTTAAACGGTCCGACAGGAGTATCACTTATGGCAATTCCAACGGAGGCTTTACCGTAATCTGCACTTGAAGCAGGGGTTCTTCCATCTGCATGGTACCACATTACATATTTACCTGTGCTGTCGTTGTATAAAACCTTCGGTCTTTCTATAACACATCTGTCTTCTGCAAGATTCCAGTATACTTCTTCAAGCTTAGAGCTGTATAAAGAAGTATCGTCAGCTTCAAGTCCTGCATACTCACCGTACAGGTTCTTGAAGTATTCATCTTCTTCAAATACAGAAAGGTCTGCCACATATCCATCTTCCTGATCTGTACCGTATTCTTCATCAGAAACAGGAATACTCTTTAATACAACACCTTCATCTGTCCAGTTATATAAATCTGTTGATGTATAAAGATGAACTCCTACTACAGGCCTGTAACCGTTAGTCTTATCTTCTCCATACCAGTAATATTTAGTCACTCCATCTATAGTAAACTGTTGTATCTGTCCGCCATGGGCCTGTATTTTAATTCCGTTGTTATCATAAAGTACATCCCCATTTGTTCCTGTAATTGATGAATATGTAACCTTATATACTTCAAAAAGATTTTCAAAAGCTTCTTTTAATGCCTTATAGGCTGCTTCAATTGCAACATAATCTGTTGACTGCTCATCTATAAGCTTCCCGGCAACATCTGCCGCGTCATTATATACCTTTAAGGTACTTTCTGAATAATCATGCCCCTGCATTGCTTCTGCATAGGTCTTGAGAGCATTTACTAGCGTATCAACCGTATAAGCAGGCACTGCCTTAACAATGATGTAGCTTAAAATAGGATCTGCATACTGACTTGTTCTGTCAGGATTATGAACAAATACATTCAGTTCACCATCTGATACGGTTACCTGATAGGTATTTTCCACAAGAGTTGACTCCCCAAGGGTTATGGCATCTGCCACAGTCTCACCTTCAAGGACAATATCTACGGTTCTTGAACTCCATGGATTCTTAAATCCAACGGTCACTTCATAATCACTGTTTGCTCTCTCAGGAAGCTCAAAGGAATAATTAAATCCTGAAGTTCCTGAAACATAGGTAATATCAGGGCTTGTGTAAATATAATTTCCTGTAAGGCTTCCGTCAGCACTTCCGCCTTTAACTCTTATGGAATTCTCATCATTGGCTGCATAACCCCAGGCAAAACCTGTTTCAGCATCCTGAGCATATTCCTGATCTGTAACCGACTGATAAAGTCCCATAAGATATCCGTCTGCTACAACAGATGTGTCATCACTACCACAATCAACTAAATAAAGAATATAGTCGTTAAGTGCTATTTCATTTTCAGAAAAACCACTTCCGCCATTGGCAACAAAATCATTTATTTCTTTTGCCATGCTGTCAACCTGTTCCTGGGTTGTGGAAGCCTTTATCATAAGTGATGCTGCCTGACTAAGAAGAGAACTTAAATATTCAGCCTTGGAAACTGAAAGAGCCGACTTATCAAAAGACTTGGCACTTTCCATAGCTTTTATAAGCTCATCAAGATCAAGTACATGCTGAACCTTAATAAATGAAAGAACAGGATCAGGATCTGAGCTTGACGCCTTAGCCACTGTAATCAGAAGTTCTCCATCAGTATCAGCTGTATATTCATAGCTTGGTGTATTCCAGTTATTTGAACCATCCTTGCTGTTTGTGGTTCCAAGAACTGTTTCCTCGCCGTCAAGAGTCACCAAAACCTGCATAGGTCTGCTCTGATTCCACCACTCTTTAAATCCAAAGGTAAATACATAATCTCCTGCTTCTATAGGAAGCTTATACTGTATCGACTGTCCTGAATATGCATACCAGCCTGACTGCCAGCTGTCTGTTCCGTTATCTGCCCAGCCTGAGCCATAGGTATCAACATATCCCCAGGTTCCGTCATATTTCTGATCCGGAACTTCATTATAAAGATCCGCAAATTCATCAAGTGTATAATAAGCATTAGATACCTGATCGTTACAGTCTATATAATATTGAATATTGGCTTCTACAATTTTAACTGTAGCCGTTACATTAAAGTCGGTACCATCAACCATACCTTCAACAGTGCAGCTTGTAGAAAGATCTGCATCCTCTGTATCCCAGGTTACGGAAACTTCTTTTTCGTTGTTCTTACTGGTTGTGGCTGTTACTGTATCAGGAAGAACTGCTTCTGCTCCACTTGCAGCATATAC
>JAILBM010000141.1 GCA_024680925.1 Butyrivibrio sp. | reverse complement strand
TGTTAATTAGAAAAGAGATTATATGGGGAAAGAAGTGCATAAAAAGTTAAATATAGTTTATTTATGGAGAATAATAACAGTATTTTTCGTTTTGCTGGTGGCAGCAAGACTTTTTTATTGTCTGGGATATGAAGGTATTTCCGATGATGATGAAGCCTGGCATGTAAATAATGCTTATGAGATGTTTAAGACAAATAGCTGGCTTGTTAACACCTTTAACTGGGAAGCGGACTATTATAATTCTAAGCCACCACTTGGTTTATGGCCTACAATAGTGGCATTTAAGATATTTGGAACAAGTCTGTTTTCCATGAAAATAGGTTCTGCATTATGTGCATTTTTGTTATTTATACTTCTTTGTTTTCATGTTATTAAGAATTACGGATATAGAGCAGCAGCTTTTTGTGCGGCACATTTTCTGATTTTGGATTATTGTTTTGATTATCATAATTTCAGAACCGGAAATCTTGATGCAGCTTTTTGTCTGATTTTTACTGTTTCTGTGATAAGTATCATAAATTTTTGCAAATCTGAAAATAAGCTGCTTTTCTATAATGCCTTTTTCTTTATGGGACTGGCTTTTTTGACTAAGGGAACACATTTTTTGACTATACTGGCTGTCATTATAATTGCTGCTCCGTTCTGGTTTAAGAAAACAGGCATTACAGATATTCTAATGGCTATTATAATATCGGTGATTGCTCCTTTTATATGGTTTATTAAAAGGTACAGGTATGATGGGACAGCCTTTTTTGATGCGTTAAGAAGTGAAACTTCAAGTAAAGCAGGATTTACAGTATCATCTGTATATCTGAAGATGCTTTTTGAAGACAGAACATTTATTGCATTTGTTATCATCCTGGTAGTTTTTCTTGTGATACACCTGATTGGAAAATATATATCAAAAAATAGAAATTCCGAAACAAAAATTACAGAAAAGAAGTTTTGGACTTATATCATCAACATGGATGCCGGTTTGTATATAGCCTGGGTATGGATGATTGTACCGATTTTATTTTTTTCCATATCCGGAACAGAGCATGCATGGTATATCTATCCCTCATATATAGCTATGTCGTATCTTACAGGTTTCTATGCAGATAGACTACTGGAAAAGCCTTTACTAAAGGGTGTTTGCTATTTTGTCTGTGGCATGTTCCTTATTTACAGTGCTTTTTCAGGAATAACCAAAACCATGGACTATGTAAATAGCGGAAGTGGAGGGAATATAGCAAGAAACTATGGATATGATATTGAGAGCGCAAGTCTTAACTATCCTGAATATGCAGGTGCCAATGCATATATTCAAAATGTATCAAGGACAGATGAATCTGTTGAATTAACCCAGTGGCATAATGATCTGGTAGCATATTCAAGAATAATTATGGATTTAAATTGCCTCGATGGAGGTGTAGAAGGATTTTTAAATGATGAGTCCGCTATTCTTATCTTAAATAAATCCTTGTGGGATAAGTATTCTGATCAGTTATACGGATATGTAATATTACAGGATAATGAATACTTGATTTTCTGTAATGAAAAATATTAAAAGAAAAGCTGATGCAATAGTTAAAAAATATATTGCATCAGCTTTATTTCTTATTTAGCTTAACTGGCTAAGGATTATGTTTGCCATTTCACCGACATTTTTCATGGTGACGATCTGTCCCATATCAAATTTGATACCAAATTTCTGCTCTACCGCATTGATAAGATTGATATGCTCAAGGGAGTCCCAATCCTCTATATCATTGGCTGTGGTAGTTTCATTAACTTCAATGGATTCATCGTCGAAAACGTCTCTGAATACTTCGTTTAACTGTTCAAATAATTCTTCTCTTGTCATATAAAACCTTTCCTTGTAAAAAAATATAAAACCTGTATTTTGAATAATAATATTAAAATACTGTAAATGGGCCATTAAATGCAAATTTTTGTTTGAACATTTAAGAAATCACATATAATTATTTACTTCAATATCCGTTAAAAGTCAAATTGCATTAAATAAATATTTATATTCTGCACCCGGCTTATTGGGCAGCCAGAATAGGGATATTATTTTTGCGATTGTTTATTCATTCACGGATATAACTTTATTTTTGTTTACATAATTATCCGTAATAACAAATTTCCATACAGTATTTCCGTTGTCTTCTGAGATTTTCTCAAAGCCCTGAAGTGCATAGAAATTTTCTACCATTTTATTTTTTGCTGTTGGATAGTAATATCCGTATATTTCTGTAATGCCTTGATCTTGACAAGCTTCTACCAGAGTGTCCATCATGGCATATTCCATATCTCTTTTAAGAACTCTGCAGCTCATAAGCTAAAGGTCCATATGAAGAGATGAGCCATCCTTATGGCCAGCCAGAAGGGATACGATACCGTTATCGCCAAATTTGTCCTCAAGTCTTCCATAGAGTGTTATGTTATTGCTATCCTTGGCAGCTGTGGCAATATCGTCCTGACTGTATCTCTTTGTTGTAAGGTTAAATTGATTACTTTTGTTAGTAAGCTGCGAGATTCTTGGATAATATAATTCCTCAAAAGGCTTTATCACAGCTTTCATATTTAAAGATTTTAAATATTCACTGTAATCCGCAAAGGAGCTTTGAGCTTCCTCTCTCTGAATATTGGCTTTATACATTTCATTTCTTTTTTGGTCATCCTCAGAAAGATTGGTAACCTCAAAATATCCTGCGTGATCCAATACTTTTATATATTTTTCCGGCTTTCCAATGTCAGGAGTAGCAACTCCCGGAACCTGAGTATAGACAATATCTCTTTCCATTGGATTGTCATCTACGAATACCATGCTGTCCGGAAGGATGTTCATTCCTTTGGCTATATGTTTGATATTCTC
>JAILBM010000125.1 GCA_024680925.1 Butyrivibrio sp. | reverse complement strand
CCGGATAACATTCTCTTTTTTGCTTCTTCCATACCAAAATCCCTCTTTATTTCATTAACATTTTAAAAAATTATGATATCAAATCATAATTTACATTTAGCTTAAATCAAAAGCCAAAAAACATTATACATCTTACTTAAGTTTTAATACAACAAAAGGCTCATGATTTATAAAAACTTTGCCATCTCTCCAATGGAATCAAAAATAGCATCAGGCTTAACCTCAGATGTCTCTACATCCTTCAAAGCAGCCTCTCCTGATAATACCAAAACGCCCATAGCTCCGTTACTTACTCCGGTTGCCACATCCGTATACAATCTGTCTCCTACGAAAGTGATTTTGGATTTATCAATTCCGCTCCTTCTCTCAACCATATCGGCAGTCTCAGCAAAAGGCTTACCCACATATTTAGGTTCTACTCCGGTACTCAAAGTAATAGCAGCACACATAGCTCCGCAGTCAGGAATAAATCCGCCCTCAACAGGACAATTTATATCCAGGTGAGTAGCAAGAAAAACAGCACCATTCCTTATATAATTACAAGCCCTGGTAAGGCTTTCATAAGTAAGAGTCTTATCAAATCCAACCACAACTACATCAGGCTCTATAATCCCCTCTTCCATATAATTATAGAAATTTTTCTCGCACCAGAGATAATCATCTATATCTGCATCTCCAATTTCTGCGCCCTTAGAAGCCTTATAGTCATGGACCTCTTTATTTATAAGCCTTATGCCGCCCTCTTCAAAACTTTTTATAAGAGGCTGTGTACCTAAAAGATACACAGACTTATTCTTGTAAAAAGTATTTAAATACTCAATCATCACATCTCCGGAAGTCATAATCTGACTTCTGTCAATATGACAATTCATGCGGGCAAGCTTATCTATATATTTCTCAGGAGACTGGGATGAATTATTGGTAAAAAAGATATATCTTTTGCCGGCATCTTCCACAGCCTTCAAAAAATCCAAAGACCCTTCAAGAATCTTATCACCAAGATAAAAAGTGCCATCCATATCCAGCACAAAAAGCTCTGTTTTTCCTAATAATTCAATCTTGTCCATAATAGCCAAACTTCCCTTTATTATTTAGTATGATTTTCAAACCACTCAGTAATTTCCTTAAGTCTTCTCATTCTGTGCTTTGGCTTACCTGCTCTTGAAAGCTCATGATTTTCCCCATGGAAAATACACATCCTCGTCTCGATACCTCTGTCGGCAAGAGCCTGCATCATCTGCATTCCTTCAGGCAGTGGACATCTGTAATCTTCATCGCTATGAATAAAGAGCGTAGGTGTCTTAACCTTATCAGCATATTTTAAAGGAGACTGATCCCATAAAATCTTATGATTATCATCTCCAAAGGCACTCTCTGCGCCGCATTGGTCAGGCCCAAAAATCTCACCAATATCTGAAATAAATGAAAAAGAAATCCAGTTAGAGATAGATCTCTGGCTGGCACAAGCACAGAATCTGTTTGTATGACCAATAATCCAGTTAGTCATAAAGCCGCCATAACTTCCTCCGGTCTCGCAAACTCTCTTTTCATCTATATTAGGATATGCCTTAAGAACAGCATCCGTAAAGTCCATAAGATTCTTGAAATCAGTATTACCATAATCATTTCTGATATCAGCAAAATCATCGCCTCTGCCATCAGAACCCTTAATATTGGTAAAGAATACCACAAAACCTCTGGCAACCCAAAGCTGCATTTCATGGAAGAAAGTCTCACCATAAACACATCTAGGTCCGCCATGAACATCCAGCACTGCAGGATATTTTTTCTTAGGACTAAAGTCTTCAGGAAGAAGCACCCATCCTCTAAGGTCAAGACCCTCAGATGTATAATCAATGCGATTAGGCTTAGCAATATATCTGCCCTCTGTCATCGCATCATTAAGTGAAGTAATACGCTTTTTCTTCATATCAAGGCGAGTCATGATAAACAGCTCAGCCACATGATCCCAGCCCTGATAAATAATTGCAATATTATCCTTAGATGCATCCATGGAAGCAAGAAGTCCATCCTCTTCCCAGATAGTTTCCTTACTAAGCTTAGTGCCCTTCTTATCAGCAGTTAAAGCAAAAATGGCATTGTGATCCTTAATTGTAGCAACAGTAAGATACTCTTTTTCACCTTCATATATGCCGCCACCGCCTTCAGCAGTATCACCAAGGACTGAAGAATACAATGAAACCTCAGGAACATAAACCTTAGTAAGTTTATCCTTTTCAACAAGGCAGATATCAGAAGTCTGATTAGTACCATAAGTCTTCATATCAGAAGCATAACAATACAGCTTTCCATCTAAAGTAAACAAACCACCTATAGAATAATCATTCTTCTTGTAAACAGCCTCTGTCTTTTTAGACTTAACATCATAAACAAAAATATTCTCAAAACGGGTTCTCTTACCCTTAATATCATTACCGCAGAAATAAACCTTATCATCCTTTACATAAAGATCACTTAAATCAAAGGAAGGTTTAGTAATTCTCTTAAAGGTAGCCTTAGCTTCACATGCACCATTATCCTCTTCAATATTTACTATGAAAAGAGCACTTCTCATGCCATTAACAAAACCGGCGCCATTAAACCAGTAAGGAACCTCATCAACAACCTGATAATCTTTCTCCTCCTTAGCCTTCTCTTCCTTCTCTTTTCTTACTTCATCACTATCCTTATAAGCATCAGGTTCTGAAGCCTTAATAGTACCAATAGCCGCATACATAGTATCGGATATCTTCTTAAGTGTGCCCATTCCGAAAGGAAGCGTAAGCCAAGGTCTGGCCTCTCCGCCCTTTAAATTAAGCTTATAAAGCTTAGTAGTACCCTTCTTGTCATCCTTAGTATTTCTGGAAAGAATAACATTCTCATCATCAGCCCAGATGACCACATTAGCATCAAGAGTCCAGGTAGCCTGCCTTGCAGCCTCATCACCTACTGTATAAAGCCATACATCTGTATGATATTCATTCTTCTCAACATCACTTCTTGTAACCTGAAAGGCAAGATTTTTACCGTCAGGACTAAACAACGGATTGGATGGAATCCTGTATTTAGTAATGTCTTCCAGTTCTATTTTCTTAAATTTACTCATCACATTTTCCTCTTCACCTAGATTAATTTTGTCACTTTATTACTATACCATATAAAAAATACACTATCACCTAAAAAAGATGATAGTGTAATATTTAAGCGCATTCTACAATTTTTTTATCAATCATGGACTTTACCTTTTCAGATATTTCCGCAGAACTCATTTCCTTATATTCATCATAATATAAAGGCTTAAGATAATGCACCTGAGTAGTTACAGGCAAAAGAGACAGTGATTTCAAATCAAAAACCTTATAAGAATTTATGATTGCTACCGGAACTATGGGACTTTTGGCCTTTATGGCACATTTAAATGCTCCCGGTAAAAAATCCTGAAGCTTATTGTGATTATTCTGATAACCACCTTCCGGAAAAACAATATATCTTCTTCCGGCCCTCACTTCCTCAATAATCTGATAAATAGCCTTGACCTGTCCTCTGAGATTTGACTTATCCATTCTGCAGCCCTTCAAAAGCTTAATAAAGCCGTTGGCAAATACAAGATGGGATCTTTTTTCATCTATAAGAATTGTACAGGGTTTACTGTGAGACCCGATAATTCCAAGAGTATCATATTTGCCCTGATGATTGGCAAACATTACATATCCCCCGTCTGCAGGAAGATTTTCTATACCAAAGGCTTTTGTTCTGATACCACCGTTATGCTTCATGATAAATACCATATGTCTTGCAATCTTATAACGCCTTGCCTCGTCATAGGCTTCACCATGTTTTTCTATATAACTGACCTTTAATGAATAATACATTATAAAGGGAAATGAAACTAAAATAACCCAAATTAATCTAATCATTACGCTTTCCTTTTAATATAATTTCCAAATCTAGATTATATCAAATCAAGAGTACACAATTCAATATTAATAAAAAACAAATCGAATTACATATAAATTCGGTTAACATGGAAATTATTTATAGCATAGAATCATTCCTGTATATAAAGGCATGTATCATCAAAAGATCCCCAGGCACCGCCTATGGCATCAACGCACAATCCCACAGTTACCTCCGTACCATCCTCAGTTATCTCGATATCCGGAATCTGAATCTGAGACCAGTTCTGCCATGTAGATACAGAGCCATCCTGTTCTATCACAATATCACCTATCTTTACATATATATTAAAAGTAGAATCATTTCCTGCATCTCCACCCTGAAGCCAGGTTTCAAAGGTATAGGTTCCCTTATCAAGAGTAATGGTCTGTTCCGCAGTAAATGCAAAAGCATTGGCGGCCCAGAAATGAAGGGCATTACCGCTTCCTCTGTTATTGGTTCCTTCAACCTCAACATCAGCTCCCGTACCTTCTACGCTCCAACCTGTAAAATCACCGCTTTCAAAATCTCCATTGGTAAGAAGATTATCATGCTTTTCCGCCTCCTGCTCAGCCTCCAGATCCTCCAGTTCATTGTGGGCGATTTCTTCTGTATAGGCACCTGTTTTTACATAATTATAAATATTTAAAATATCCATGGGATGACCTGTAAAATCAAACCATGCCATATTATCCACAGCACTGCCGCCGTAGTACTGACCTGCATCCTCAGGATCATACTCACCTGCAAAAGAGGTTGCCCATCCCGAGCCAAACTCTTCCCAGATTTCTTTATTTTGTTCATATATTTCATCTGCATTCTCAGCATCCTCTTCCCATACCTGAACAGGAATCCATGCAGGCTCCCAGTAGCAAACTCCAATACCTGCTTCGCCTACGTTTAATACTGCATTTATTACATCACTCATCTCATCAGCCTGACCCTGGATGGATATATCGTAATTATAATTTTGAGACTTATTGTTACTGCTTAAGGTATTACCGCTTCCATCCCCATCGGCAAAGGTATATGCATATTCAGTCTCTGCAACCATCACCTTTTTGCCATAGGTATCGGCAACATGCTTAAGGACAGCTGTGAGGTTTTCGCAAGAGCCATGCCAGATTGGATAATAACTTGAAGCAAAAATGTCATAGTCTACACCGTAATTATCAAGCTGCCTCGCATATTCTTCATACCTGCCTTCTGTTTCAGGATTGGCAAAATGAAGAATTATCTGAATATCCCTTCCGTATTCTTCAGAAATCTCTCTTACAGCCCTGCTTCCTGCAGACATCATTTTCGTTATTCTGTCCCAGTTCTTATCACCACACATATAACTGTTTGTTTCATTGCCCACCTGAACATAGGTAACATTTACACCTGCATCCAGCATTGTTTTTAAGCTTTCCTTGGTAAAATCATATATAGAGTCAGCCTTTTCATCTATAGTCATACCTACCCAGTACTTTGGAAGCATCTGCTTACCGGGATCTGCCCAGAAATCAGAATAATGAAAATCAACCATTACTCCCATTCCTGCCCCGGTTGCAAGAAGTCCAAGCTTCGTATCAGTTTCAATGTCATTATTACCACCACCATAGGTTCTGCCGTCTATATCTTCAGGATCGTTCCAAAGCCTCAATCTGGCACAGTTAACACCACTTTGATATAAAAGGTCAAAAAAGCCCTGTTCATCCAACTCGTTCCCATCAAAGTCATAAAACTTTACACCACTTTGATATTCCGCAAGATAGGATGAAACATCTGCTCCAAAAATAAAATCCTCAGGTATATTTTCAATTTTTTCTACATTAATTTCTGCACTTTGAATTTCAGAATCTGACTTCTCCATATCCTTATTCTCTTTATCATCACCCATAATTTCTTCTTCAACACTAGAAGCTTCAATACTGCTTGTACTAATATCCATATTAACATCATCAGAACTTTGATTATTATGTGACGTCTCTGAACACGCAGCCAGAATAAAACACATGTTTAAAACAAGTAAAGCCTTACTTCCTTTTCCTATGCACGAAAACCTTTTCATATATAATTCTCCCCTTTTTAAGTTTTTTCGTAATATGCTATTAATTCTACACTAATATTAAATAAAATCATATTATCGTTTTTAATTATCTCATTTTTAAATAATATATTTTACATTGTGACTTTTGTCGCTTTGCTCCAAAAGTCTTGTTGCTCCAAAAGTCATGCAAATAGCTCTAAAAATCAAAAAAACTCTACTTAACGCTAAACTACGAAAACTTACTAAAATCAATATATTCAGGTGTACTACGAAAACTTTTTTAATTATTTAAGTAAAACCAAAAATATTTTACGAAAACTTTTACGAAACCCCTTTACTTTTTCCTGTATTTTTGTATAATAATACTTGCGAAGTGGTAATACACTTCTCCCCCTCATAGAAACCCCGACGTCTTTTACAGATGTCGGGTCTTTCATTTTCTACAGATAATTTTTTTTAACATTTCCCACACTTTTTTAACTTTTAATAAAAACCATTTTACAGTAGAATACCCCTTGTAGACGGGACCGATCCTTGGTACTGCATTTTGTATGTATTAATTTTCGGTTTTCGCTTCTATATGAGGGGGAGATAGTGGTAGAATGATAGTTACAAAATAATTTTTACGACTATGCGGGAGCCTTACTGCGGAGGTTCCCGTGCCTATATGGCCATTGAAAGTCGCAGCTTGGAGTGAAATGAAAATCAAAACATTTACCGTAATAACTCTTGTAGCTGCTATGGTGACATCGATTACGGGATGTGGATTATTTTCCTCCTATTCTTTTTTCTCAGGTTCCTCTGAGAATATTTCCGATAATACCAATGCAGAAAGAGAAATAATACGTGTTTCCTGGTGGGGCTCACAGGAAAGACATAATATTACTATTCAAGCCCTGGATTTATATTCCGAACAATACAATACTGAAATAAGAAGCGAATATACCACATGGACAGATTATTTTGAAGATCTTGCTTCCGAAGCTGTAGGCAATAATATGCCTGACCTGATACAAATGTCCACCACTGATATAATAAGATATGCGGAAAAAGGGTTACTGACAGATCTTTATCCTTATATAGAAAGCGGAGTCATAAATACAACAAATGTAGATCAGTCCGCTTTAGTTAATGTTATCGGTGATGAACATTTATACGGCTATCCTACAGGTGTTACCTCTGTCAGTGTTACTTATGTTCCCAAGTACTTCAGTCAGGCAGGTGTATCCTATCCTACAAACGGATGGACTTGGGATGAATATATAGAAACAGCCAAAACCATCTATGATAAAACCGGAACTCCTTCAGATATTCCTTTTTTGGTAGAGGCAAGATGGCTATTTGATTCCTGGGTTCATTCTTATGGTTATTCATTTTTCTCAGAAGACGGAAACAGCCTTCCCTGGGCAGAGGATGAGGAACTTATAAGTGATATGATCGATGCCTTAAATGACATAAAACAAGGCATTGATAAAGGATACTTAATAAAGCCTGAAACTGAAGTAAACTGGGTGAATTCATCCGATAATCCTATTTCAGACGGTGAAATAGCCATGAGCTTTATCCTTAGTAATTATTATTCCATGTATTGCCAAAATTACGGAAAAGCTTTGGGTTTATGTCATCTACCTGTTTTTGAAGATGCCAAAGACAGCGGTATGTATTTAAGTACCAATATGTACTGGTGTATCTCTTCAGAATGTGAAAATCCTGAAGCCGCAGCAAAACTTCTTAATTTTCTTGTAAATGATAAATCAGCATTGGAAATAATAGGAACAGATCGTGGTGTATCGGTAAATTCTAATATCAGAGACTTCCTGATGAAGCAGTCTACCACCAACAAATATGATATTGCTGCCATTAATTATATCAGTAGTCTTTCAAAGTCCATTTCCGATATCAACAATGCCGACCCTCTTCAAAGTGCATCTGTAGTTAACTTATTAAAGGCCAATTACATTGCATTTACATATGGCGAAATGACAGCTGAAGAATGTATTTATGATTTCATTGAACAATCAAATGCTATTCTCTCTTCTAAAGATAACTAAACTTTATACAAGATGGTTTTAAAATGAAAATGAATTTATTGAAAAAATATAAATCAAAAAGAATTGGTACAAGAGTATCAATAATGATGGCAATTGCTTTAACAACCCTGTTTTTTATAGGGCTGTTCTTTTCACTAAGGCTTCAGATAGCAAATATGCAATTTATCTTTGATCAGTCCACCGAGCTTCTTGCTTCTACACTTGATCAGATTGATTATCAGATAGATGATATAGACAGCCTTCTTTACAGAGTTGTAACCTCCCACGAAGTGCAAAAATCCGGAAGCCATATTTTAAGCAATGACAGTTCCGATAATCCATCTGCTCTTACAAGACAGATTGAACTAAATAATATAACTGAACAGATACGCCAGATTATAAGTGCAAACCCTTCAATAACCTGTGCACAATACGTTGATGAACTTGGTGTTTCCAGAACCATCGCCATATCCAGCTATATATCAATTCCGGCTTCTGATATCCAGACAATAAGAGAAGCCGCCAACGAAGCCGATGGAGAAACTCTCCTATTTGACGGAAGTGCCATGACAGGTAAACATCATACTCTTATTTTAGCCAAAGCTATTCGTGAAAAACAAAATATCAGTATGAAGCATATAGGTACACTTATAGTATATGTAGATATCCTAAAACTCTGCTCTCCTATTATTGATTCCGGCAGAGAGGGAATTATCGTTATAAAAAATGATGAAAACAATATTGAATACACCTTATGCAATATAGAAAATTTTACTACTGAGGATGCTCCTCCCATAAAGGAAAACAGCTATGAAATAGTAACTATCGGAGGAAAGGAATTTTTTGGAGTATATCCGGACTGCAAAGACAGATTTTTTGATTTTATATTATATACCCCGTATCTTGATATGTTTTCCTATGTAAATAACTCCTTTAGTATATTTATTTTTGCGTACTTCTTCTTCCTGATACTGGCCATAATAACAGGGGTACATGTATCCAAAAGGATTACACAGGATTTGCAAAATATTACAGCTCACATTTCATCTATTTCCAAAAACGGAACTGTTAATCTAACGCCTTTTGATACAAGTAATTTAACAGACCATGATTCCATTGTACTGGCAGAAAGCTTTAATACAATGACCAATCAAATTATGGAACTTATAGATGCCAACTACAAAAATGAGATTCTTATAAAAGAAACAAGACTTCGTGAATTACAAGCTCAAATGAATCCTCACTTTTTGTACAATACTCTTAATTCTTTGTATTGGATGGCAAAATCCAGAAAAAATGAAGCCGCAGCTCAAATGGTAAGCAGTTTGGGAATTCTCCTTAGAGAAGCTATCAGTAACGAACAGATAGCCGTTCCTTTATCTAAAGAGCTTGATGTTCTCTCCCACTACTTCACTATTCAAAAGCAAAGATATGAAAACAGACTTGAAACAATCATAAAGGTATGCCCTGATGTAGAATGCTATATGGTTCCAAAGTTTTCACTGCAGCCTCTTGTAGAAAATGCCATAACCTATGGTCTTGAGAACATGCTTGATACATGTACAATTGAGGTTAAAGCCTGCACAGATGATGATAACCATCTGTACTGCAGTGTAATCAACAATGGTCCCGCTCCTGAAGATAACCTTATGGAAAAGCTTTATTCCGGAGAAATCACACCTAAGGGAAACGGTATAGGTCTGAAAAATATTGACCTTAGAATAAAAGCTATTTACGGTGACAATTACGGTGTTTCAATAGAAAGAGAAAATGATAAAACAATTGTAAAGCTATCAATGGAATGTATCACACAATCAGATTTTGATATGAGGATAAATAATAATGGATAATTTATACAAAATAATGATAGTTGATGATGAACGAATAGTTCGAGATGCCATAGCCTCCAGTGTTGAATGGGAAAATCACGGCATCGAATTTGTTTTTAGCGCGGCCAATGCCTTAGAAGCCTTGGATTACATTGAGAATAATGATGTGGATCTCATGCTGGTAGACATTAGAATGCCTGTAATAGATGGAATTGAACTTATCAAACGGGTTCGCGAAAAAAACAAAAAAATAGACTGCATAATCCTAAGTGGTCATGCAGAATTTGAATATGCCCAGCAGGCTGTTCATTATGGAGCTAAAGACTATCTTCTAAAGCCTATTGAAGAAGAAACCTTATTACAGGCCATAAACACCTGCAAGGAAAAAGCTCTCAGAAACAAACAGCTGAATATGGCTTCAAAATTTGCATCCATGGAAATAGATGAATATTCCAAATATTCTAAAACTGTTGCGGAAATCCTTCAGATAGTCGATGAAGAAATCAGCAATGTAGGTCTTACACTTAAATCAATTGCCTCAGAAAGACTTTTTTTGAATGAAAACTATTTAAGTAAACTATTCCAAAAGGAAACAGGAACCAAATTTTCAACCTATCTTCAGAATCAGCGAATGACACTGGCTATGAAAATGCTTATTGATAAGTCTGATCCATCTATCCAGGAAGTTGCTGCTTCCTGCGGATATGGGGATAATTCCCAATACTTTGCAATCTGCTTTAAAAAGCACTGTGGAATGACTCCATCAGAATATAAACGTACTATAAAAGGTGGATATTAAAAAAATATATATTTTTTGAACACTATTTATACACATTTATCCTATAGAATGTTAGAAAGTTGTCAAACTTTTGTTTTTATGTTTACAAATAAATATTGGCAAAGTAAGCGAAAGCTTATGACGCAAAGCTAAAGGGACTTTAAAATGTCAGCCAGTTGCAAGTTTTATTAAAGATATCTGGTCTCATTGGATATCTTTTTTTATTATAATAAGGATTATAAATATATGTATTTAATAAGCACAATGGATATAAAAACTGAAGAAATGGATATTTTTACAGCTTTAAGAAAATGCTTAAAGATGTCAAAAGATGCTGTAAAACACCCAAAGACTCTTCTTTTCCTCTCCTCTGATACTTCATTAAGAGAAATCGGGAATATAATTCATGAAGAATTTAATGACATAACAACTTTAGGCATCCATTCAATATTGTTCCATCTTGGTAATACAGGAAACAATCATATTTTTATAGCTATATTTGAAGAAAGAGATGAGATTACAGTTATTCCCGGGCTTATTGAAAACGTATCAACCTGCCCTGTCATGAGTATAGCAAGTCTTCAAAACGATGTTATAAGAATAGCTCCCGGTAAGGATGATACAATTTGTCTGGAATTTACCACAGGTGGTGAAGAAATGCTTGTTTCCACCTTAAATGCGGCCTTTGGAAAATTCAATATAAAGCTTATAGGTGGTACTGTAAACGCATCCCATGAAGGCATGATAACCGCTGTAGTTTACAATGGCAAAGTATATAGTGATGCATGTATTTATCTTCTGGTCAAAAACAACAAAGGCCGTATATTTACTTTGGCTGAAAATATTTTTGCCAGATTTAATAATAAGCCTCTTATGGCAACTAAAGTAGATGTAAACAAAAAGGCCCTTATAGAGCTAAACGGAGAACCGGCAGCAGATGTGTTGTCTAAAGAGCTGAATATATCAAAATCGCAATTGTCGAAAAGTGCGATGCACTATCCACTTGGAAAATATGTAGGCAATGAGTGCTTTACTATTGGCTATCATGACATAGATACTAACGGAACTCTTTATAACTATAAGCAGGTAAACCTTAACGATCTGTTGTTTATAACAAAGCTTCAGAATTATCGTGAAATATTTGATAATACTATAGAAACAATAAAAAATGAAATTCCAAATATAGGATTTATTTTGTCAATAGACTGCATAAACAGATATAAATTATATCACTTCGAAAATTATTTTGATGAATATGCAGCGAAATGGGCTGATCTTTTCCCTGTGCACTTCGGACTTGTAAGTTCAGGAGAACAGTATTACAGACAGCATATAAACCAGGCCATGGTATGTGCTGTGTTTGAAAATGTAGAGCCCATTATTATTTTTTAAGGAGGTACAATGAGAGAAGACAATATAAATGATTCCATGTATCCCTTGAGTTTCGTTTTAAAATATGTGGGTGAAAAAAGAGACGAGCTTGCAAGTCTTGAAACTTCTACACTTCAAAACATGTTCGAACTTAATGATACAGGAACAGAGATTTTAGATTTTCTGCAAAAAAGTAAAGAGCCGAATGGAAGTCTTTCTGCTGAGAATGTAAATAAATTATTTCAAAGTATAAGCGGTTGTCTCAAGAAGGTAAATATAATAAGCAGTGACCTTACTCAAAAAAGTATGGTTTTTGAAGATATGAATAATATTCTTCGCCAAACAGAGTCAATAACATCAGCCCTTATAATGCGTGATACTCTTACACTTGCCTATAACAGATATTTTTATTTTGCCAATGCCGAGAAGCTTTATACTACTGCCGAAGAATACAACGGCTTATCAATGGCCTTTATAGATGTTGATCATTTCAGAGACTTTAATTCCAGCCATGGACATGATTTTGGTGACAGAGTTCTTAAGCACTTTGCCAATATAGTTGAAGAGGTGATAGGACTATATTCCAACACTTATTTTATACGTGTAGGCGGTGATGAATTTGTAATTTTAAACAGCGGAAATCTAAATTATTCTGAATTCAATATGATTTTAAGCACTATATCCACCAAAGTAGCAAAAACACCTGTTAAATATGAAAACACACTATCGAAAATCACAATCAGTATAGGTGCCGCAAATTCAAAATGCTCCAAAACATCATCTTTATCAGAGTTATATAAGCTTGCAGACGAAAACCTTTATAAAGCAAAGGATACCGGAAGAAACCGCATAGTATCATAAAAAATATATATTTTTGACTTCCACACAGAAATCAGCATTAGGTGCGGATTTCGTAAGAAAGTGACACAAAAAGAAAACAAGCCCTGCAGCGAAGCTGCTTATAAATGGCTTGTTTTCAAGATTTTTTATATAGAATGACAATATATTATAAGTTATTGTATGTATCTGCTATAGCATCAATAAACTGCTCTGTATTAAGAGCTGTAACATCAGACAATGTTGTTATAAGAGCAAGATCCTTAGTCATCTTACCTGACTCAATAGTAGAAAGAGTCGCCTTTTCCATACGATCCGCATATTCTACAAGTTCTTTAATTCCATCAAGCTCTCCACGTTTTCTAAGAGCACCTGTCCATGCAAAAATTGTAGCAACAGGGTTTGTAGATGTTTCTTCGCCCTTAAGATGCTTGTAATAATGGCGCTGAACAGTTCCATGAGCAGCTTCATACTCATATACACCTGAAGGAGATACAAGAACTGAAGTCATCATTGCCAGTGAACCAAAGGCAGATGAAACCATATCACTCATAACATCTCCATCATAATTCTTACATGCCCAGATAAATCCGCCTTTAGACTTCATAACACGTGCAACTGCATCATCTATCAGAGTATAGAAATATGTGATTCCTGCCTCTTCAAATTTGGCTTTATATTCTGTCTCGAATATATTTTCAAATATTTCCCTAAAGGTTCTGTCATAGGTCTTACTGATAGTATCCTTTGTTCCAAGCCAGAGATCCTGCTTTAATGAAAGTGCATACTCAAAGCAGGCTTTAGCAAAGCTCTCAATAGACTTATCAATATTATGAACACCCTGAATGATTCCAGGTCCATCAAATTCATGAATTGTCTCTCTGATTTCTGTTCCGTCTGCTCCAGTAAATACAAGCTCTGCTTTTCCGGGACCCGGTACATCAATTTCTACATTTTTATATACATCACCATAAGCATGACGGGCAAGTACAATAGGTTTTTCCCAGCTTCTGACATTAGGCTCGATGCCCTTTACCATGATTGGTGCTCTAAACACTGTACCGTCCAAAATAGCTCTGATTGTTCCGTTAGGAGACTTATACATCTTTTTAAGGCTGTATTCTGTCATTCTGGCAGCATTTGGTGTAATAGTTGCACACTTAACAGCAACGCCGTATTTCAAAGTGGCATTGGCAGAATCTACAGTAACCTGATCATCTGTCTCATCTCTGTATTTAAGTCCAAGATCATAATACTCTGTCTTCAAATCGATATAAGGAAGAATAAGTTTATCCTTAATAAGCTGCCAGAGTATTCTGGTCATCTCATCTCCGTCCATCTCAACTAAAGGTGTTGTCATCTGAATTTTTGCCATTATAAATCCTCCGCAAGTTTTTAATTATTTATCTGTTTTAGATTTTTTTGAGCTCTTTTTTTCTGCTTCATTCATTTCTTCATTTTCTTTCTCGGCAAAGAGCTCTAAAAGACCATTTTTTACCATATTTTCATAAGCATTAATCATATGCATATCAGCAAGCTGTTCAGCTTTATCGGGATCATTGTCCCTGATAGCTTCAAATATAAGTCTGTGTTCCCCATTGGAAACCGCACCTCTTGAACCTGAAAGAGTCTGCTGTCTGATACGCCATACGTACTGATGATAATCCTTCAAAATATGCTCAAGCATCTTGGAATTGCAGGATTCATAAAGAATATTATGAAATCGATTATCCATCTCAGCCATCTGATCCATATGACCCTTGCCGGCATGAAACTCAGCAAGAAAAATGTTTTCTTCCATTTCCTCAAGCTGTTCTTTACTTATATTCTCACATGCCCATCTGGCACATAATCCTTCAAGCTTGGACCTAATCATATAAATATCACGAATATCCTTGACCTTGATACCTGTAACATAGGCTCCTTTATTAGGAATAATCTTAATAAGGCCCTCAAGTTCAAGCTGTCTGAAGGCTTCCCTCACAGGAGTTCTGCTGACACCCAGCTCCTCTCCTATGGCAACCTCTTTAAGTTCTTCATTATCTTTATATTTACCATTTAAAATATCCTCTCTGATTCTATTAAACACCCTTCCTCTAAGAGAATATTTATCTGTAACTTCCTGTTTTAAATTTTTGCTTTCCATTTGGTCCTTTCTTGTTATTCCAAAGAAAAAAAACGTCAAAAGCAATAACAATAATTACTGCGCCTTAGTTATCTCTCCCATAACAACCTTTATGCCAATTCTTGCGCTTACTTTTTCGATTTCAGCCTCAAGCTCATTGTCTGTCATAACCGTTACACGACCACCGGCATATTCACCGTCAACCCATTTCTTGATCTCGGTAACAAGCTCAGAAGTCTTATTAACAGCATGTTCTTCTTTAAGATTGTAATGTATATTGATCCAATGTGCAATTCCAGCAAGACCTGAAGTATTTGAAACAGCACTGATTGGAGGCCTTTTCAAAAACTTTCCGGTATCAAAAATATTGTAAATCTCTTCATTTTTAAGAAGACCGTCAGCATGGATACCCGCTCTTGTAACATTAAAGTTCTTACCTACAAAAGGAGTCTGCGGTGGAATATGAAAACCAATCTCTTTTTCGTAATACTCAGCAAGATCAGTAATTACCTCTGTGTTCATACCGTTTAATGTACCCTTGAGCTGAGCGTACTCAAATACCATAGCTTCAAGAGGAGTATTTCCTGTTCTCTCACCGATTCCAAATAATGAAGTATTGATTGCAGAACATCCGTAAATCCAGGCCGTTGTTGAATTGGTAACTGCTTTATAAAAGTCATTATGGCCATGCCATTCAAGAAGCTCACTTGGAACGGAAGCATTGGTATTAAGAGCATAAATAATACCCTGAACACTTCTTGGAATAACCGCACCTGAAAAGTTTACACCGTATCCCATGGTATCACAGGCACGAACCTTAACAGGTATACCATACTCTTCCTTAAGCTTCATAAGTTCAATACAGAAAGGAACAACGAAACCGAATATATCAGCTCTTGTAATATCCTCCAAATGACAACGGGGACTAATGCCCTCCTCAAGGCAGGAACGAACAACACTAAGATAATGGTCCATAGCCTGACGTCTTGTCATCTTAAGCTTTAAGAAAATATGATAATCCGAGCAGCTTACAAGAATACCTGTCTCTTTCATACCAATCTCTTTTACCAGCTTAAAATCCTCCTGGCTGGCTCTTATCCAGCTGGTAACTTCAGGGAACTCATATCCCCGTTCCATACACTTATAAACTGCATCTCTGTCCTTCTTGCTGTAAAGAAAGAACTCACTCTGCCTGATCATTCCATTAGGACCGCCAAGCTCATGAAACATATCATAAATCCTAACAATCTGTTCTGTAGAATATGGAGCTCTTGACTGCTGTCCGTCACGGAATGTAGTATCCGTTATCCATATATCCCTTGGCATATTATGAGGAACAATCCTGTCATTAAAAGGAATCTTTGGTATTTCCTCATATGGAAACATATTTCTGAAAACATTTGGTTTCTCTACATCATCGAGGATGTACATATGCTCTTCAATCTGTAAAAGATTGTTCTTGTCATTCATGGAAACCGGACGATTTTGGAATGTACTGTTATCTTGTTTCATTGATGCTCCTTCAATATATAAAACACTTTTTGTTGTAAAACCTTGTTTTTAAGCCTTTTGCTAGCTTTGCGTATAATTGTATACAATCATACCATGGGTGTCAAGGTTCAATTTTAACAAATTAAAGTGTTAAATTATATCAGTACAATCCATAATATCCTTATCTTCTCCGTTTATTATGGAAAACAGCTCCGCAGCTATACATGGTGCCACAGGAAATACCAGTAAGAGATATGTATTCAAAAGATCCTTACTTAATTTATTGCCATGATTAAGCTTTAAAAGATTATTATTAATATCCATATATTCCGCAATCAGAGAATGATATCTGCCCTTAGCTATCTGCCCATGGGTCTTTGTAATAATACTTTCCTTTAAATTTAAACAATCTTCAATATCCTTATTAGATAAAGTCTTTTGTTCTGCATTCCCTACCGCTGACTTTAAATTAAACTCATTAACAAGTCTCCAGATGCGTTGTAAGTATCTGTCTATACCATCTATTCCACCATCATCTATTTTCATATCCGGTTCATGACGCCCTGTAAACATTTCACATAGTCTTAAGGCATCTGTTCCATAATCCATTGTCATGAAATCAGAATAATTATTACTTAGCAAAAAATAGGGCTGAGGTCCCTGAAGGCTTAATTCATGCCAAATATCAAGGTACTTTTTTTCTGCAATATCACTGTTTTCTTTCCAGATATTGTGCCATTTGTACTCAATTTCTGAATGATTATATGGTTCATACACACTATTTGTAGCCATTTATTAAATTTCCCCTATACTTTATATTTAAAAAACATCCTAATAAAAGAAAAATACCGGGTCAATAGACCCGGTATTAAGTCGGTTATTTACAAGAAAATTATTTCTTATTAACAGCATCCTTAAGAGCCTTACCTGGCTTAAACTTAGCTGCTGTAGAAGCAGCAATCTTAATCTCCTTACCAGTCTGAGGATTTCTACCTGTTCTGGCAGCTCTCTTAGCTGTTTCAAATGTACCGAAGCCAACAAGTGTAACCTTGTCTTTCTTCTTAAGTGTCTTAGTAACTGTAGCTGTAAAAGCATCTACTGCCTTACCAGCATCCTTCTTAGAAAGTCCGGCTTCCTTTGCAATTGCTTCAATTAACTCTGTCTTGTTCATAATCTTCCCCCTTTGTAGGATTAATATATTTTTACAACTTCGTTTATTTTACCACGTTTTGGCATAAAACAACAGTCTTTTGTACAATTTTTCACTATTTTCAGCATATTTTTTTGCAAAAGTCCTTATTTTGCTATGATATTGAGTATCTTACCCTTCACATATATAACTTTTACAATGTTTTTGCCGTCTATGAACTTTGCAACCGAGTCAATTTCCTTGGCTTTGGCAAGTGCACTATCCTGATCGTCATCATCTGTAAGGCCTACAGCACCTCTTACCTTACCGTTAACCTGAACACCGATTTCTATAACATCTTCTTTACAAAGAGCTTCATCAAACTCAGGCCACTTCTCTGATGCAATGCTTTCACTGTGACCAAGCATGCTCCAGAGCTCTTCTCCTGCATGAGGACATACACAAGAGAACATCTTTATAAAGCCTTCAGCATATTCTCTTGGGCACTTCTCGTGAGTAGCTGTATTCATAAAGATCATCATCTGGGCAATGGCTGTATTAAATCCAAGAGTCTCAAAATCATGAGTAACCTTACGAACTGTCTGATGATAAAGTCTTGTAAGCTTATCATCATTATCCTCTACTATATTCTCAGCATTGGAGAAATAATTCCAAACCTTATTTATAAATCTTCTGGCACCTTCAACACCCTGCTGGCTCCATGGCTTAGATGCCTCAAGAGCACCCATAAACATCTCATAAAGTCTTAAGGTATCGGCACCGTATTCATTAACAATATCACTTGGGTTAACAACAAATTCAGGGAATCTCTTACCCATTTTGATACCGTTTGAACCAAGGATCATTCCCTGATGAACAAGCTTCTTAAATGGTTCCTTTACAGGAGAAAGTCCCTTGTTGTAAAGGTAATGATTCCAGATTCTTGAATACATAAGGTGACCTACAGCATGTTCAGGTCCTCCAACATAAAGGTCAACCGGCATCCAGTGCTTTAAAAGCTCCTGATTGGCAAATTCATCCTTATTATCAGGATCAATATATCTGAAGTAATACCAGCTTGATCCTGCGGAACCGGGCATTGTTGATGTCTCACGAACACCCTTTAATCCGTTATGATCATACTGTTTCCACTCTGTAGCATTATCAAGAGGAGCCTTGCCGTTCTTACCCTTATAATCTTCAAGAACAGGAAGCTCAAGCGGAAGTTCATCATCATCAAGCACATGAATCTGTCCATCCTCAAGATATACGATAGGCATTGGCTCGCCCCAGTATCTCTGACGGGCAAATATCCATTCACGGAATCTGTAATTAACTGTCTTTCTTGCAACACCCATTTTAACAAGCTTATCTGTAATAGCTTCCTTAGCTTCTTCTACAGTAAGACCGTTAAATTCTTCAGAATTAATGAGCTTACAGCCCTTTCCAAGGTAATCACCCTTTTCAAAAGCATGCTCTGATGTATCTGCGCCATCAATAACCTGGATATAATCAAGGTTATGTACCTGTGCATACTCAAAATCTCTCTGATCATGACTTGGAACTGCCATTACAGCACCTGTACCATATCCGCCCAGAACAAAGTCACCGATAAATACAGGAACTTCCTTGCCGTTAACAGGGTTAATAGCATAAATTCCCTTTAAAGGACAACCTGACTTAGTCTTGTTAAGTTCAGTTCTGTCCATATCTGTCTTTTTGAGAGTTTCATTGATATAATCCTGAACCTCTTCCTTATTCTCGATTCTGTCCATGAGAGTCTTTACTGTTTCTCCGTCAGGAGCAAGAACCATGAATGTAATACCATAAATTGTCTCGATACAGGTTGTGTAAATAGAGAATTCTCCACCACCGACAATCTTAAAATCTACCTCAACACCTTCAGAACGACCTATCCAGTTCTTCTGAATCTCTTTTGTAGACTGTGGCCAGTCAATTTCATCAAGACCTGAAAGAAGCTGCTCTGCAAATGCCTGCTGATCGATAACCCACTGCTTCATGTTCTTACGAACAACCGGGTATCCACCTCTTTCAGACTTTCCATCTATAACTTCATCATTAGAAAGAACCGTTCCAAGCTCTTCACACCAGTTTACAGGCATGTCTACCAGTTTAGCATATCCATCCTTATACATCTGCTTAAAGATCCACTGTGTCCAGTGATAGAAAGAAGGATCGGATGTCTTGATAACCTTTGACCAGTCATAGTCAAAACCAAGCTCTTTAAGCTGACCTGTAAAGGTTTCTATATTTTTCTCTGTAAATCCATTTGGATGATTTCCTGTAGAAACTGCATATTGTTCAGCAGGAAGTCCAAAGGAATCGTATCCCATAGGATGCAATACATTGTAACCCTGCATACGTTTCATACGAGAAACGATATCTGTTGCAGTATATCCTTCAGGATGTCCGGCATGAAGACCTACTCCTGATGGGTAAGGAAACATATCAAGAACATAATATTTAGGTTTAGAAAAATCCCATACATCTGTCTTGAAGGTATCGTGCTCTTCCCAATATTTTTGCCATTTTGGCTCTATTTCTTTAGGATTATAATTTGAACCTGCCATGATACTCCTCCAAATAAACAAAATTCTTTTTATACAGACTATTATTTTATATAAAAAAACCAATAATGTCTAGACAAAAAGAGGACAACCGACAAAAATTGTCAGTTGTCCTCTTACTTATTTAAAATATCTGTTAATTATATGGTAGAAAGTTTTTCTGCCTGTTCATTTATACCCGACAATACAGAATTAAATATATCAAAGCTTTCAACCGCCTGATTTGTAGCCCGTACCCCCTCATTGGAAAGAGACGCAATTTCTTCACTTGTGGCAGAAAGATTTGCAATACTGTCATTTATTTCCGATGTAGCAGTGGTAATGGCTTTAATACTTTCTCCAAATTTATCAAAGTGTTCAATAAGGTTCAAAACATTGGAATTTATCTGGTCAAATTTTTCCTCGGTAACAGTAATCATTTCATTCTGTTCTTTTACGGTATCTGCAGTATGGGCAATACTTTCCATGGCATCCTGCGCATCCTTGGTAAGTTCTCCGATAATCTGGGTGATCTGGGTTGATGCCTGATTGGACTGTTCAGAAAGCTGACGGACATTTTCCGCAACAACCGCAAATCCCTTCCCCGCATCTCCTGCTCTAGCAGCCTCTATACTTGCATTTAATGCAAGAAGATTGGTCTGCTTGGATATAGCCATAATACTTCCGACAATGTTCTGTACTTCGTTAACTTTATCAAGAACTGCCTGGGTAAGCTGAACAGTTACCTGACTGGCCGAATCAACATCCTCAGATTTCTGTTTAAGTGAATTGATTGCATCCTGGCCATCATGTACCGTTTTCTGGGTATCTTCAGAAGCTTCAATCATAAGGCTTCTTCTATCGAAAGCCTGCTGAGCCTGTTCCTGAATATCTGAAATATGTGCTGCTTCATCAGTTATAGCCTGAGCGGTACTTTCCGTACTGTCTGCAATGTTCTGC
>JAILBM010000105.1 GCA_024680925.1 Butyrivibrio sp. | reverse complement strand
TACCAGCTTTAAGGCCTTCGATAGCAACGTCTCCATTATATGTAAGACCATCTGTCATTGAATCATGAAGAACATAATCCTGAGCACCTGCCTGAAGTGTAATAACAGTCTTATAATTAACTTTATCACCGATCTTGGCATCACTATTGCTGTCATATGTACCATTTTCTTCTACTGTCTTTTTTACTGTAGGAACACCGTTCTTTTCTTCGATAGTAAGACCTGTATTAGTCGTCTGAAGAGAACAAAGAACACCTGTGCTTGAATCCATTACATAGTAACCAAGTTCAAGATTTGAAAATGATGCTGTTCCATTTTCATCTGCTGTTACTGTTCCTGCTGCACTTACACCTTTAGACTGTGCATAAGTAAGAGCTGCCTGTGCAAGAGTCTGAAGTGTATCTGAGCTTGCATTTGTAAGTGCATCTTTTGCTTTTACATATCCATTATCATCTACTTCAAAATATGTTTTCTGCGCATCAATAAAATCTTTAAAATCTTTGTTAATCTTATAAATACCAGTAGTATCTTTTCCACTTCCTGATGAAACTTCAAAATCAAGTATTCTCCATACCTGATAAGTTTTTTCTGCTATAGCTTTTTCTACAGTAATACTAGATGTATTAGATGTACTAGATGTTTCGTTTGTTGAATCTACGCTAGCAGCATTTGAAGCATCACTTGAATCAACACTTGAAGCAACACCTGAATCAGCACTTGAAGCAACACTTGGATCAGATCCTGTCGCTGATACGCTAAGAGCTGAACCCATAATCATTGTTGCTGCAAGGATTCCTGTTAATAGTTTCTTAATTCCTTTCATTTTTCCTCTCCTTTTATAAATAAAAATTTTTCTTATATAACCAAGCTCCCCCAGTGCATTATTCCAAAAGAGCCATGTTAACAATTATTATTACCACAAATTGCTTTTATTTCTTTCTTTTAAAAATAAAGTACGCAACTGCAGCAAGTATCAATAAACCACCAATTACATAGAAAATTGTAGTTCCTATTCCACCAGTTGCAGGAAGTGAATAGGTTTGTCTTATATTCCTACATACAAGCACCAGGCTTCCCGTATCATCTCTTGCTATAATTGCTGCATCTGAATATACATTTGTAGGTGTAGAAGCAGTATCATCTACAATCTTGTAATAGAGGACATTACCAGAGTTCTCTATTACATTACCAGCTTGATCCATTTCCTGTATATAATAGATATACTGTGATTTCTGCTGTGTATCCCTAAATCTTGGAACATCATTTAATGTATATTCCCAGTTATTTGAAGAACTTAAAGTTACTGTTGCATACTTTTCAGGTGTTCCTCCATTGTAGGTTCTCCATACAATAAGATTTACGGCAGTATAAGTATCATATATATCTTTCGGAACCTTAGTACCTTCTGAATATAACCACTCCTTCTTAATTGTCAGTGAATAGGATTCATTATAAAAAGCCACTTCACTACTATCTGATATACTATGAGCAGTGTTTGCGTAACCTATTATTTTAGACGGATCTGAATCAATATTTTCTTTTTCTTTACTGTCACTCACTCTGTAATATACAACATATTGATCTTCTTTTCCAAGTTTTTTAACCTTGGCAATTATGTAACTATCATCCTTCGTATATTGATTTGAAGAAGGATCATTTTCCTTTATCAGGAAATAAACATTTTGTTCATTATTACTTGACTTGGTAATTACATAATCACTCTCAATGGCAGTTGTATAGGAAATACTGCTTCCCACATTGGTAACACTGTCAGACAGTTCTACGAGAGTATAATCATTTTTCAAAGCACTTACGGTAAATGTAAATAATACACTTCCCGGATCTTTATGATCAAGGTATTTAAATAGTGATAATGTTATATTTGAATAATTATAAGTGTTTGTTATAGTAACCGTTCCACTTGTCTCTCCCACAGCTCCCACTCTTTCAGGACCTTTAACCTTATCTATTGTAGTTCCGGCTGCTGTGGCAATTTCATCATCACTTAGATCTGTAGAATATGAAGCATTGTATCCTTCATATTCTT
>JAILBM010000086.1 GCA_024680925.1 Butyrivibrio sp. | reverse complement strand
AGATAAAAAATCAGAAGCAACCGGAGAAAATAAGGATATTACAGTTGATATGAATAGTTCAGTTTCAGAGGAAACGGTGGATGCAATACCAGATGGTGTAAACATTAGTACTTCAGAATCTGTTGGACATAATGTTGATGTGAAACTGTAGGTTGGTTAATGAAATCATTCAATAGTTCTGCAAGAAGTCTTGCATTATATATTCCGATTAATGATGTGAGGTATTCATACCATAGGTCTGCAAGTGCCTCTTTAGCACCAACATCTGTACATCAAAGTTATGATGCGTTTGCTAATGTGATTGTGGATGTTAATACTGGAAAGGTAATCGATTTATTCTCTCCAAATTGGTATTATCAAAGTAGTGCTTCTCATCATACACGTAGCATCGGCAATATTTTTGCAATTTGTGAGAAAGAATAACATAAGTATCAACAGGTGTTTATTATTTGTGTGAGATTTTCTAAATATAATAAAACTTCACTAGGAGGTATGTAATTGTGAGAATAGAAAATAACTCTAATTATCAATACGTTAATGTGGTAGAGGATTCTTCTGGTAGACATAATAGTCATTCTGATAAAGTGGCAGCAGATCCTTTAGTAAATGATGGTATCAGCATGGAGATTTCTGAAAGAGGGCGTGCACTGGCTGGAGAAATGGAACCGTTTCTGGATACTTATGAAACAACTTGCACCTTACTGAAGGGCACCGGTCATGTAGGAAGCGAAAAAATGATGAATGGTGGTTTTGCTGATGTTTTAGCGGAAAATTATCAAAATGAATTACAAAGAATTAAGGAAAATTATTCTGGTAAGGAATTTGACAGACAGCTTGCAATTCTTGATAAAGCATATGAGGAGGCAACTCAGAGTGTTTCCAGAGGTTATGTAAAACAGTTAAAAGTGTTAACCGGAGATATTGTCATAAAACCGCAGACAGGTATTTCCTATTCTTCAGAGGCAGAAGCAGAAAAAGCTTATCAGGCAAATCTGGAAAAAGGTGGGAAAAGTAAGCCGGTCATTGATTCAGGATTGTCAGATACTATATTTGATGATGTCAAAAACATATTACTTCAAGTAAAAAATGTGGCTTTGAACCAACAGGATAAGAAAAATAATATTTGGGGAAATTTTATGTCTTATGTGGATATTAAAAAACTCGGTTCCTATCTGAAAAATGCTACATATGGAACTGATGACGTTTCTGACTTTTCCAAATCACTTTTGGAGAGATATGCCGCTAGGGGAGATAAATAGGTGATATGAAGTGATGTTTATATAATGCTTAAATCCCTATAATATCACATTGCTGTTGTTCTTTATAAAGGGCAGCAGCAATGTTTGATAAACTGTGAAACGTAGTAATTAACTATATTATGGAATGACGATGCCGGATACAGTTAATTATATCCGTGGTTCTAAGGGAGTAGGTCCAACAGGAAATGTATTAGAATTATCATTGTATTCTTTAAATCCTGAGAATTTTTATAAGATACATTGTGTATGTAGTGGGGCATATGCGGCAAATAACTTGTATAAAGATTTGAACTGTCTTATTATCAGGGGACATGTTTGTTGAATACAACACAAGGAAACACGACATCAAAAAACATGGTGGAGATGCAAAAGCATTTTGGCAATGATTTAGGATTTGATATTGAAATATCGGAGAGCGGAATAAATCTATTACGAGAAAAGTTAGGAGAGTTTGAACGTGGATCTGATTATACCAATGCCAGAGAAGTGAAAATACAAAATACAAATGAGATTGCTTGGGAACATTATACAGAAATGCGTGACCTTAGCAGTTTGAAACTAAAAGATGGAAATTATAATCTTGAAGATGTGATGAAATCTATGATGGATACATACGAAACTCTTTATAATAAAATTGTAAAGGTGCATGAAAATGGAGATCGTCAAGTTTCATATGAACTTACAGGAAAAAGGTTACTGACACTTGAGGAGGATTTAGCTGGGCTGGATGAGGCATTTAATATGCGATTGGCAAATTTAGAAGGGTATATTACATGTCGGCAGACCAATAAGGCGTTTGAACATCCAGACAGCTCATGGTATTTCCGTAGAAATAATATGCAAACTAAAGCAATGGAACCAGATGATTACAATTATTTAGATAAGGAATACCGGAATACTGCTGTATCAATGATGAAACAGGCTCGCAATGATTTTTGGAAACTGTTTAATAATCAGAATTACAAAAAGGGCGTAGCAATCGGAGTAATTTCAGATATCCTGAATAAGAATGAAGATTTCATGGAAAAAACTCAGAAATTATTTTTAAATAAGTAATTGCAAAACTAAAAATGCAGTGGGGTCAAATTCCTTGACGTTTACCAGACGTTATCCGTCTATGACATTATATAGATATGAGAAATGAGGTGTAAATATGAAAATATCTAATAACGTGAATAACACAACTCTCACAATAACAAAAAATGCTTCTAAAGTTCAGAAAGAAAATAAGCAGACAAACGAAAAACGTACAGCGGAACAATCCGTAAAGCTTTCTATTTCTAATGAAGGAAGGGAGTATTACCGCAACAGTATACAACAGAACGGACAGGAAACCTATGATGATGTACTTCAGCGGAGAGAACAGTTAATAAACGAAAAAATCAGCGTCATTGATTATGGTTATGAAATTTCAAAGAAAGCAGCAGAATGGAACAAGGAGGTTGCCAATACTGGACGAAACGTCGTAAGCACTACAGACAGAGCAAACGGTTATGTTGCAGCATATGCAGAGCTGTACGATGAAATTATTCAGGGATACGAAGCAGGAACACGGGAAATATATGTGGCAGATGAAAATGGACCCCGTAAGCTTACAAGGGATGAGGAGTTAAGCGCTTTAGATGCGGCATATAAGAAAACAGTGGATGACTTTGTGACAATGGAGAAAACAAACCAGCATGCTCGTGAGATTATCAGTGAAGAAATGGATAAAATCTCAAAGATCACCTCAAGGTCAACTTTGGCGGCGACTTATATTGAGGAGCAAAAAACAAGGGCAGAAGATGAGATTTCTGAAAACTTAGGGGAGAAGATGTATGATGCAGTCTTCTCGTTTAAGGAGAAATATGCAATGTTTCATTCTTCCATACAAAATGAGCTTTCGTAAGAAAGCGGACTTGCTTTTTTAAAAGAACTGAGGAGGCTGCGTTTAGAGGACGAAGCAAAAATGAGAGAACGGTGCTCGTCATCAACAGCCTCCGAAGAGAATTCAGACTAAAAGACCTTCTCTCTTATACCGGAATGCCTAAAGCGACATACATGTATTGGCAAAAAAGATTTGATAGAGAAAATCCAGATAAAGAAATTGAAGAAAAGATGTTAAAATCACATAAATTCTTAAGCAATGTATTGATACATCAAAATTGCATGGCACAAACTTCCAGCCATAACAAATAAATGGAAGATTTCGTGAGATCCAAAATATTTATGTTTACTATTAAAAATAGGTAATTTTAATGCATAAATGACACCGCCTACTGTATATATAATGCCTCCGAAGAGTAACCATAAAAAGCCAGGAAGTGGCATATTATGGATAATATCTTTTAGATAAGCTACGCATGTCCATCCCATTGAAATATATAAACAAGATGATAACCATTTAGGACATGTTACCCAAAAAAGTTTGAAAATGATTCCAATTATTGCAATTCCCCAAATAATAGCAAGTAACTGATAGCCACCATCATCTTTTAAAGTAGTAAGACAGATTGGTGTATATGAACCAGCAATTAATACAAAAATCATAGTATGATCTAATCTTTTGAATACTTTGAGGATTTTTCCCTTAACATTAACTGAATGATAAAGAGTACTAGCGGAATATAAAGAAAGCATACTTCCGATAAATACGCACATAGCAATTAGTACTGTGGTGTTATTATTAAGTGCCGTTTTTATAAGTAGTGGTGTTGAAAAAAGAGCAGTCAATATAACTGCGATAAAATGTGTAATTGCACTGCCAGGTTCTCTAATCTTAATTGTCATAAAAACTCCTTTCATATC
>JAILBM010000057.1 GCA_024680925.1 Butyrivibrio sp. | reverse complement strand
AAGACCCCTTGGAGAGTACGAGGTAGATAGGCATGAGGTGTAAGTGCGGTAACGCATTGAGCTGACATGTACTAATAGGTCGAGGGCTTGTCCACAGAAAGCAAGCAATGGAGAATAAGTAGATATTCAGTGTTCGGTTTTCAGGGAATAAATATTCCTCAATAGCTCAATGGTAGAGCGCACGGCTGTTAACCGTGATGTTGTAGGTTCGAGCCCTACTTGGGGAGCTTTTTTATTTATTATTGATTTATTTACAATATAAATATAAAATGTAATTAACATGGCTCCGTGGTCAAGCGGTTAAGACATCGCCCTTTCACGGCGGTAACATGGGTTCGAACCCCGTCGGAGTCATTTAAATCGATGGATTTCATATAGAATGGAATTTATCGATTTTTTAATTGAATATGGTGACGTAGCAAAGCGGTAAGGCGTGGGTCTGCAACACCCTGATTCGCCGGTTCAAATCCGGCCGTCACCTCTTTAGAAGAATCTAGTTATCTAGATTCTTTTTTTTTTCTATAAATAAATTCCTATAAATTTTTATCAAAATTGTGAATTGATAAAGTTTCTACCTAAAATAGTAAATGTGAGATATAATTGTATAGATAGTAAAATTTAATTGGAGACATCATATTGAAAGTATCAATTTATCATATTTCTGAAATTTTTTTATATGAATATTATATTAATAAATTTGATTATGAGATAAGTGATGAGGATTTAGCTTTAAAGCACATCAATGAGGCTGTTTTAGAAGAACAAAAAGGAAATATTGATTTAGCATTACAGGAATATATAAATGCACATTTAGAAAATCCTGTACGATATGATATTTATAATAATATCATCAGATGCTGCAGACAGCTTAATGATTTGGAAGGAATGTATAATTACACTTTGGAAAGCCATAAATTCTGTTGTACAAGGGCAGAACTTGCATCCTTTTATAGAAATCTTGGATATTACTATCTTGAGAAATATAATCCACAATTATCTTTGGATTTATATAGATATAGCAAATTATTTTACGAAAATGAAAATGCAGATCACGAAATAGAATTTTTAAAGGAAGCAATGAAAGATTCTATTAAAGATAATGATTTAGATTCAATTCAATATAGCTTAAATAGCCAGAATATTCCTGTTATGGCAGATAGGATTACTCTTGCGTTGTTATATAAGGCAGGTGAGGAAGCTGCCACAGAAGGCGCTATAAATCAAGCTATAGACTGTTATAAAATGGTTTACGATCTTACTTATGATGACGATGTAAAGGGCATAATAAACAATCTTACTAACAAATTGGAGGAGTAGAATGATTAAAGATATTGTTTTAAAAAACAGAAGTTATAGGGGATTTGATGAGTCTTACAGTTTTACCAGAGAAGATTTATTGGAATATGTTGATGCAATGCGTCTTTGTGCTTCGAGTGCTAATATCCAGCCTTTAAAATATTATATATCCTATGAAAAGGAAGAAGTAGAAAGCATTTTAACTTTTACACATTTTGGCGGTGCTCTTCCGGAACTTCATCTTCCGAGAACAGGTAATCATCCCACAGCTTTTATTATTATTTGTCAGGATACTGATATTAGTTCAAATATTGCTCAATTCCAGAAGGATGTTGGAATAGTAGCACAAACAGCTCTTCTTATGGCTGCAGAAAAAGATTTAGGTGGATTGATGATAGGTAATTTCCAGGGTGATGATATTAAGAAGTTACTTAAATTTGCTGATAATATTAAGCCACAGCTTGTAATTGCACTTGGTAAACCTGCTGAAGAAATAGTAATAACAAATATTCCGGATTCAGGAATTACAAAATATTATAGGGATGAAAAAGATGTACATTATGTTCCTAAAAGAAAATTAGAAGATGTAGTAATAAACTAAAAAAACTATTTTTAGTGATGGCAGGCAAAAGATAAATTTAATGGTTTAATAATATAAAAATAGAATAATTCTATTAAAAATAATGATAAAGGAAGGTAATTAGAATGGCAGAAGAAAACATGACTATGGCCGATTTTGAGAATGAGATAAATAAATCATTCAGAAAAATCAGTGAGGGTGATATTTTAACCGGAACAGTTGTAGGTGTATCTGATGATATGATTACTCTTGATCTTGGATATTATGCACCCGGTGTTATTTATTTGGAAGATATAACGGAAGATCCTAAGTTTTCTATAAAAAGAGATGTTGAAATAGGACAGGAAATATCCGGTACAGTTGTAAGCACAGATGATGGCAAGGGAAATATAAAATTATCTAAGAAGCAGGCAACTCAGGTGCTTGCATGGGATAAGCTGACAGAACTTTTTAATAACGGAGAATATGTGGATGTTAAGGTAATTGAAGATGTAAAGGGCGGTCTTGTTGCGTTTTTGGAAGGAATACGTGGATTTATTCCTGCATCAAAGGTTGATCTGAATTATGTTGAAGAGGATGATCTTAACAATTATGTTGGAAAAACATTAAAGGTAAAGGTTATAACTGCTGATAAAGAAAACAAAAAGCTGGTTATGTCTGCTAAAGAGTATTTAAAGGAACTTGCCGATAAAGAAAGAGCAAATAAGGTATCAAATCTTGAAGTGGGTCTGGTAACGGAAGGTACTGTAGAATCATTACAAAGTTACGGTGCTTTCATAAATCTTGGCAATGGATTATCAGGACTTGTACATATTTCTCAAATCTGTAATCAGAGAATTAAACATCCCGGATCAGTTCTAAAAGTGGGAGATAAGGTTAAGGTAAAAATTACTGCTATTAAAGAGGGTAAGATTTCACTTAGTATGAAAGCACTTGAAGAAATAGCAGCTACAGAAATTACAGAAGAAAAGATTGAATATGAAAGTGATGGAGAAGCAACCACTTCATTGGCAGATCTTTTGAAAAAAGCAGGATTTTGATAAATAAATATAAAATATTATTTCTATGATTAAAGATTCTATATTCAAAATGGCAAATGTATTAGGTGTTGATGCTGATGATGTAGCAAAAGTATGCCATGGAAAATGGTCATTTGAAGTAAATCCTATAGAAGGACTTATGCCGAAGGATTCTTATATACCTAAGAG
>JAILBM010000030.1 GCA_024680925.1 Butyrivibrio sp. | reverse complement strand
ACAGGTAAGACAACACTTTCAACAGATCCTAAGAGACTTCTTATCGGTGATGATGAGCACGGTTGGGATGACAACGGTGTATTCAACCTTGAAGGTGGTTGCTATGCTAAGGTTATCGGTCTTGATAAAGAGTCTGAGCCTGATATCTACAACGCAATCAAGAGAAATGCTCTTCTTGAGAACGTAACAGTAGATGCTAACGGCAAGATTGATTTTGATGATAAGAGCGTTACAGAGAATACTCGTGTATCATATCCTATCGAGTTCATCGATAAGATTGCTCAGAAGGTAAATAAGATTTCATCTGGTCCAGATGCTAAGAACGTAATCTTCCTTTCAGCTGATGCGTTCGGAGTACTTCCTCCAGTATCAATCCTTACACCAGAGCAGACAAAGTACTACTTCCTTTCAGGTTTCACAGCTAAGCTTGCCGGAACAGAGAGAGGTATTACAGAGCCTACACCTACATTCTCAGCTTGCTTCGGACAGGCATTCCTTGAGCTTCATCCTACAAAGTATGCTGAAGAGCTTGTTAAGAAGATGGAAAAGAGCGGAGCTAAGGCTTACCTCGTTAACACAGGTTGGAATGGAACAGGAAAGAGAATTTCTATTAAGGATACACGTGGTATCATCGATGCTATCCTTAACGGTGATGTACTTAAGGCTGAGACAAAGAAGATTCCTTACTTTGATTTCGAAGTTCCTACATCACTTCCAGGAGTTGATCCTGCAATCCTTGATCCTAGAGACACATATGCTAACGCTTCTGAATGGGAAGAGAAGGCTAAAGATCTTGCTTCAAGATTCCAGAAGAACTTTGTTAAGTATACAGGTAACGAAGCTGGTAAGGCACTTGTTTCTGCAGGTCCTCAGCTCTAATATTGAGTTACATGAATCTCTACTGAGTTTCAGTAATTGATATATTGCCTAATATATGAAATAATAAGGCGCCATACTGACGAAAGTTAGTGTGGCGCTTTTTGGAGTAAAAATGGACTTTTTAAACAGCATTGATATTGCAACACTGAAAATAATAATGATAATAGTCATCGTGATAGTACTGGCGCTGGCTATAGTTTTAATTGTTAGAAATATTATAAGAAGCCGCCCTCATAAAATGGATGAGCTTGAGGGACATGAATTTGAATACTACTGTGCAGATCTTCTGAAAAAACAGGGCTTTCTCGATGTGGAAGTAACTAAAGGAAGCGGAGATTTCGGCGCAGATATCCTGGCTGAAAAAGACGGAGTTACCTATGCATTTCAATGTAAGTGCTATGATAAACCTATCGGAGTTCATGCCATAGAGGAAATATATGCAGGAAGAGACTACTATGACAGGATGGTCGGAGTAGTCATGACCAATCAGTATTTTACAGCTCCTGCGGTAAAAATGGCTGAGAAGTTCAATATACTATTATGGGACAGAGGCTATATTGACGAGATGGAAAAAGAATGAAAACCTAAGAGATAAAGCCAAAGGTAATCTAAATCTATGAAATTGTTAAACCAATATTTGAAAGAAAAATATGGATGTAAGGTATATAAGCTGTCTATATCTGCTAAAGTAACCTGCCCAAACAGAGACGGTACACTGGGAACAAGAGGCTGTATTTTTTGCTCAGAGGGCGGATCCGGGGATTTTGCAGAAGATGCCACAAAGCCAATAAAGCAGCAAATAGAAGACGCCAAGAAAAAGGTAAGTGCAAAAATAAAAGGAAAGGCTCTCTATATAGCTTATTTTCAAAGTTTTACTAATACTTATGCAGACATAGACTATCTAAGAGAAATATATTATCAGGCTATAGAACCAGAGGAGATAGTGGCTCTATCCATAGGAACCCGTCCGGATTGCCTTGGCGATGAAGTGATTAGGTTATTATCAGAAATAAATAAAATTAAACCTGTATGGGTAGAACTGGGGCTTCAGACAATTCATGAAGAGAGCGCTAAATATATTCGAAGAGGATATGAGCTTTGTGTATATGATGATGCAGTTAGAAGACTTAGAAAAGATAATATTGATGTAATAACCCATGTGATATTAGGTCTTCCCGGGGAAACGCAAGAAGACATGGCAGAAACAGTTAAATATGTTGTAGCGTCAGGTGTTCAAGGGATAAAGCTGCAATTATTGCATGTATTAAAAGGGACAGACCTGGCAAAAGATTATGAAGAAAATAAGTTTGAGACCATGAGTCTTGATGAATACATAGAACTTTTACAGAAGCTGATACCTTTAATTCCCGACAATGTAATCATTCACAGGCTCACAGGAGACGGACCAAAGAAAAGCCTTATAGCACCTCTTTGGAGTGGAAATAAAAAGGTTGTACTAAATAGAATTAACAAAGAAGTTATATATTCTTGTCACTTTGTTCCAAGAATATATCAACCAAGCCATTTGGAGTCGATTTCGTCGAAGGGCTTGGTTGACACTTGAATCATTTTCTTACGAAACCCGCAGCAAGTGCGGATTTCTGTTTGAAGTCACAAAAATCCATATATTCTGGATATTTTAAAGAGAAAGCAAAGGCAAAAAGAAAATTATGAAAATTCGAATAGAAGATGATTTTGATTTACAAAAAATAGCTGAAAGTGGTCAGTGCTTTAGATGGAATCCAAATGATAAAGGCGGATATAGCATAGTTGCAGGGGGAAGAGCACTTAATATATCAAATTCAGGTACAGAAGGTGAATTTGAAGCGGATTGCAGTGAAAAAGACTACGATGAATACTGGAAACATTATTTTGATCTTGAAACGGATTATAAAGGACTTAGAGAAAAAGTATCTAAGGAAGAGGATTCTTTTTTATATGTAGCTGCTGAGTATGGAAAAGGTATCAGGATTCTTAATCAGGATCCCTGGGAAACTCTTATAAGTTTTATTATTTCTCAAAGAAAAAGCATCCCTGCCATTAAATCCTCGATAGAAAGGCTTAGTGCCCTTGCAGGTAGCAGAATTGATGGAACAGACAAATATGCTTTTCCGACTGTTGATCAGTTAAGTAAAGTTTCTGTACAGGAACTCAATGATTGCGGAATGGGATATAGAACTGAGTATCTGTATCAAACTGCACAAAATGCCGCAGCCGGAGCTCTTCGTCTTGAAGAATTTAATAAGCTGGATGATCAGCAACTATTGGAAGCCCTTATGGAACTTAAAGGAGTTGGAATCAAGGTTGCCTCCTGCACTCTTTTATTTGGTTTTCATCGCCTTAATGCCTTCCCTATCGATGTCTGGATTGACAGGGTGTTAAAAAACGAATACAATGGCCATTTTCCATTTGAAAAGTATGATCCTTACAATGGAGTAATGCAGCAATATCTCTTTTTCTATTACAGAAATATGGAAAAGAATTCCAAGAAGGTCGGTAAGTAAATCATTCGTTAACGAGTATGTTTTTTAATGTAACATCTCTACCGGCAACAATATGACTACTGGTGCTTGTGCAATGAGGGCATCGGTAGTCATTTTCTTTGGTTGGCTCGTATTCGGTTTGGCAGTTATTACAAATGGCCTTTACGGGTATTTCTATGACTTCCAGTTCTGATCCCTCCAAACGCGTTCCTTTAGTTGCTTCAGGATAATATTTGTGAAGGTAATAAGGAAGAACGCCTGTCATGGCACCAACTTCAACCACAATTTTATCTATATGCTCTATATCATTTTCTATGGCAGTGTCTTCTGCCAGATTAACCATTTTTATCATGTAACTTAATTCATGCATAATAAAATCCTCAAAAATGTTTTTTAAAAATAATATAGCAAAAAATATGTGAAAGAGCCAATTTTTAAAATAAAGAAAAAATAAGGATTTCGAGGCTTTTTCTTTTGAAAAATGCTGTATTTTAGGGAATAATGAGAAAGTTTCCCTGTATACCAAAATATTCATAACGAAAATAAGTGCATTAATTATAAAAAATTTCTATGTATTTAAGAGCAATATTATAAAAAAAGTGTATAATAATAAAGGATTTTATACTATTTTATAGGTGGAGGTTTGGGAAATGGCTATTGAGAATATCATACCGTTTCTAATTGTATTTCCTTTTGTGATGTCACTTGTAATGTATGTTACAAGAGTTAACAAAGTAAGAAATACAATTTCTTATGTGAGTGCAGTCATTATCATGATTGCAGTTGCTCTTTTGACAGGTCAGTGGATTGCCGGTGGCTGTCAGGAGCAGATTCTTTATTATGACACAGAGCTTGTGGATCACATAATACTTGTGGCAGAGCTTGTGCTCATGGTAGTGGTAACTATTCTGTGCTTTAAATATCACAAGTACTGGATTAGCTTACTTTCTATTGTTCCAACACTTTGCATTGCATATTTTGAATTGATGGGACCGGAAATGGCAAGTGCCGGTCATATTTATGTTGACCATCTTTCAATTCTTATGTGCCTTATTGTAGGAGTGATTGGAGGACTTATTGTAGTTTATGCAGTTGGCTATATGCATGGCTACCATCACCATCACACAGATATTGATGATAGAAGATACTATTTCTTCACATTGTTATTCCTTTTCCTTGGAGCAATGTTTGGATTTGTTCTTTCAGAAAACCTTCTGTGGATTGATTTCTTCTGGGAGCTGACAAGTATCTGTTCATTCCTTCTTATTGGCTATACTAAGGAACCGGTAGCAATCAACAATTCCTTCAGAGCTCTTTGGATGAACCTTTTAGGTGGAGCAGCTCTTGCAATTGGCATCATCTATTTTGGTTACAATTCAGGAATTATAACATTACATGATCTTGTAGATATGGGAGTTGCAGGCGATGTAATAGCAACAATACCTGTTGCACTTATTGCTTTCGCAGCACTTACAAAAGCAGCTCAGCTTCCATTCTCTACCTGGCTTATCGGAGCCATGGTAGCACCTACACCATCATCTGCACTTCTTCACAGTGCAACAATGGTTAAGGCTGGTATCTATGTCCTTTACAGACTTGCACCAGCAATGAGCGGAACAACTACTGGTACAATGATTTCATTTATCGGTGGTTTCACATTCCTTATTACATCATTTATGGCTATAGCACAGAGTGATGGTAAAAAGGTACTTGCTTTTTCAACA
>JAILBM010000027.1 GCA_024680925.1 Butyrivibrio sp. | reverse complement strand
ATTCTTGCCACTGACCTTGGTCTTGCAAATTATTTTAAAACCAAGTACGGAGATTCCTGGAATGTTATAAATCACGAAGGAAGCAAGTTCATGTCTGAGTGGGATTCCGAATATCTTGTTCACTGGTCTGATCAGGAGCTTATCAAAATGGTACCTGATAACTTTGGCTGTGCCTGGGCGCCTGATATTATCTATGATAAAAAAACTGACGATTACATGGTTCACTGGTCTTCACTTAATCCTGAAAAAAATGAAAAATTCATGGGTATCTATTATGCAAAGACTAAGGATTTTAAAGCCTTTGACGGGCCACACTTCCTTATTGACAAGGAAGATACAGGTATTATCGATTCAAATATCTTTGAACAGGATGGATGGTATTATTTATTCTTAAAAAGCGACTTTAATCCGGCTCACATATATCTGGTTAAGAGCCAGAATCTCACAGGTCCTTATGAAAGAGTTTATGAGTTTGATGAAGAAATGAATAAGCTTGAAGATGGTCAGTATGAGGCTCCGACAAGCTTTAGGTTATCTGATGGAAGAGTATGCCTTATGCTTGATTTCTATGGCTGTGAAAAATCCAAGCAGGGTTATGTTCCTTTTGTATCAGATGATATTTCCACCGGTAAATTTGTAAGATCCGATGAATCTTTCTCATTTCCTTACGGTTTCAAGCATGGTACTGTACTTGAAATAACCGATGAAGAATATGACAGAATAAAAGAATATTATCCAAACTAATATAATAAAACACCATCATTGGAAATATTTAATGTTCCAAATGATGGTGTTTTTAGTTTCATATTTATTTATTTACTATGCCTTCAATTACATCAACAATAGTGTTGGTTGCACTCTCCTGACTGTTCTTTACCATATTTTCTATGAATCTGTCTTTATTCTCATACATATCAAATATGCTTTCAACAAGGATATCTTCATCCAGCTCTTCATTGTCGATTACAATACTAAAGCCCTGCTTCTTAAATGATTCAGCATTTAAAACCTGATCTCCGCGGCTTGATTTTGTTGATAAAGGAATAAGAATATTTGCTTTTCTAAGTGCCAGAAGCTCACAGATAGAATTTGCACCGGCTCTTGATACTACTACATCTGCCATAGCAAATATATCCTTTAGATCTTCCTTGACATACTCAAACTGTTTGTAACCCGGTACAGAAAGTTTTAAATTATCCATTTTTTCTTTTCCGCAAAGATGTACTACATTAAATGTAGGTAATAATCTTGGAAGGGCATATCTTACAGTCTCATTAACAGACTGAGCTCCAAGGCTTCCGCCTATAACCATAAGAACCGGCTTATCATCTGTAAATCCGCAAAGCTTCTTTCCAGCTTCTGCATTACCCTGCATAAGCTCTTCCCTTATAGGTGTTCCTGTAAGAACTGCCTTATCTGCAGGAAGTCTTTCAATAGTTTCAGGGAAGTTACAGCAAACCTTCGCTGCCCCCGGAAGACAAAGCTTATTGGCGAGTCCCGGTGTCATATCTGATTCATGAAGTACGAAAGGTATCTTACATGCTCTTGCCGCCTTAACAACAGGGACACTTACAAATCCGCCCTTTGAAAAAACTATGTCAGGATTTATTTCCTTGAGTATCTTTTTGGCCTCGCCAAAACCTTTCATAACCCTGAATGGGTCGGAAAAATTCTTGGGATCGAAGTATCTGCGAAGCTTACCTGTAGCTATTCCATAATATGGAATATTGTAATCAGCTATAAGCCTTTTCTCAATCCCGTTATATGAACCGATATAATAAATATCATAGCCTTTTTTCTTAAGAGCCGGAATCAAGGCTATGTTTGGTGTTACATGACCTGCGGATCCACCGCCTGTCAGAACTATTTTCTTACTCACCTTCACTACCCTCTTTACTTTTTCTTTTCCTCAAAACTTTTTCACAATGAATTATTATATTGCTTTTTGGTGAATAAAAAAAGCAAATTCTTAAAGTGTTTCATTCATTGCTTCTTCCAAAGCGTATGAAAGCTGATCCGGGCAGGATGTATTTTTAAATCCGCATTTTATACCGCGAAGCTTACCTATAGCTTCTTCTGCTTTCATTCCCTCCACAAGCTTTGAAACCCCTTGTAAGTTGCCGTTACAACCATTTGTAAATTTTACGTTTCTAATAAGATGATCTGCTCCTTCAAGTTCAAGCTCTATTTTTGTGGAACATGTGCCTTTTGTTTTATATACCATTATCCTACCTGCTTATCTATAAACGAATCTATTCTTGACCAGTATTTAGAAGTATCTTTACGAATGCCTTCAATGTGGTCAGCACCGATTATTGTACAATATTCTTTCTCACATGTCGATGCTTCAAATAATCGTTTACACATTTTAGGATTTATAAATCTGTCACTGTCACCATGCATAAACATTGTAGGTGTTGCAGACCGTTTAACTGCTGCAATACAGTCACCATCGTTTATATCATAATCTGCCCTTAGCTTTATCTCCATTCTTATTATCCAAAGTGGAAGTGCGACAGGGAAAAAAGATCCTTTTAACATATGATATACATCTGCAAACTGCTCTTTTACCGTAGTATAACTGCTATCCTCTACGGCAGCCTTTACATTTTCCGGAAGCCTTTCTCCTGTTGTCATAAGTACGGTTGCAGCTCCCATGGATACTCCATGAAGGACTATCTTTGCATCCTTATCTCTTTTTATGATCCAGTATATCCACTGCAGAATATCATATCTGTCCTGTATTCCAAATCCTGCATAGCCTCCCTCACTTTTACCGTGACCTCGCAAATCCGGGAGCAAAGTGTTATAGCCTTTAGACTGATAATGCAGCGCATATGCACCCATATATTCTGAATTATCATTTATACCATGTATACAAATTGCATATTTGTGTGATTGTTCTTTATTGGCAATATATGCCGCATGTAAATGTAATTTATCAATGGAATCAAGATAGATATCTTTTTTATCGGGACTATTTCTTACCCACATACGGCCGGACTGTATCATTTGATTTTCATGTACTTCATCAGGTTCATGAAGTTTTGGAACAGCGGCCATTTTATATAGCCTGTCTCCGATAAAAAGACCGCCCAAAATTGTAGATACAACTCCCATGAAAAATACATTTCCTTTTTTGCCCATAACTGCTCCTATTGTGCTTATTGTGTTTTCTTTATTATTTAATAATACCATATTTGTTATATAGTATTTAAGTTTATACTTTTTTAATAAGTTTAGCTCCATCTTTTTATTTATTATTAACTATTTCTTTTTACCCTTATGTAGAGTAAAATTTTAGATAAATCAAAAATATTTAAGAGGTATGTAAAGTTATGGCGGACAAATTAAAAAAAGCACAAGTTATAATTGACCCTAACTTTGTTGTTGGAGAGGTCGACAAAAGAATTTACGGCTCATTTATTGAGCATCTGGGCAGAGCTGTTTATGAAGGCATTTATCAGCCCGGAAACAAATTTGCAGATAAAAACGGTCTTCGAAAGGATGTTATGGAGCTTATCAAAGAGATCAATGTTCCTATAGTAAGATATCCTGGTGGAAACTTTGTATCTGCTTACAATTGGGAGGACGGTGTAGGTCCTGTAAAGGATCGTCCCAAAAAGATCGAGCTTGCATGGGGCGTTGTAGAAACCAATGAATTTGGTCTTAATGAATTTATGGACTGGGCCAAGCAGGTAGGCACAGAGCCTATGTATGCAGTTAATCTCGGTACAAGAGGTATAGATGACGCCAAGAATATAGTTGAATACTGTAATATAAAGAGCGGAACCTATTATAGTGACCTTCGTATAAAGCATGGTGTAAAGGAGCCTCATAATATTAAATTATGGTGTCTTGGTAATGAGATGGACGGTCCATGGCAGATGGGACACCGTACAGCTGCAGAATACGGTATGCTGGCAGCTCGTGCAGGTCAGATCATGAAGCTGGTTGATCCAACTATTGAAACTGTTGCCTGTGGTTCCTCTTCTCTTACAATGCCAAGCTTTGGTGAATGGGAAAGAACCGTGCTGGAATGCAGTTATGATACAACTGATTATCTGTCACTTCATCAATACTATGGTAACCATGAAAATGATACTCCTAACTTCCTTGCAAATTCAGTTGCAATGGATCAGTTTATTACTCAGGTTCTTTCTGTTTGTGATTATGTAAAAGCCGTAAAGAGAAGTAAGAAAACCATCAATCTTTCCTTTGATGAATGGAATGTATGGTATCACTCCAATGAGCAGGATAAGAAGCTGGAGAAATGGGTTCAGCATCCTCATCAGCTTGAAGATGTTTACAACTTCGAAGATCTCCTTCTTGTGGGCAGCATGATGATTACTCTCCTTAGACACGCAGATCGTGTTAAGATTGCATGTCTTGCTCAGCTCGTAAATGTAATTGCTCCTATTATGACATCAGATACAGGTGCATGGAGACAGACTATTTTTTATCCATATATGCATGCTTCTGTTTATGGAAGAGGAACAGCCTTGAATACTGTTGTTAAGGTTGATACCTACGAATCCAAGCATGGTGATGCTCCATATGTAGACAGTGTTGCTATATATGATGAAGAAAACGGAGCTCTTACAGTATTTGCCGTTAATAAGAACCTTGAAGAGGATATAGAGCTTAATATTGATCTTAGACAGTTTGAAGGATTTAATTTAAAAGAGCATATCATGTGTACTCATGATGATCTTAAAGCTGTTAATACAGAAGAAAATCCTGATAATGTTAAACCTGTTTCTTATAACGGATCAAAGCTTGAAGATGGCAAACTCACCTCAATTCTTCCTAAGAAGAGCTGGAATGTGATCAGATTTACAAAATAATTTCTTATAACTAAAAACTCTCCTGCAGGAATTTATTTATAATCCCTGTCAGGAGAGTTTTTTTATAAAAATTTTTTATCAAAACTGGAAATAGATAAATGTACTTACCTGTGATAAAGAAATAAATGACCAGATAAATAAAACAGAAAGTCCTATTGCCATTTTCTTTGTAGGCTTTTGTGTCATGGCTATTTCATAAGCATTTTTTCTCGAATTAACTATAAAACAAATGATAAGAAGTATAACCATTGTTCCGATATAGAGAGCATCTGTCATACCCGGAGCCACCATTGTTATAGCCTGAGATAAAATATAATTTTCAGCAATATCCAAGGTAGATGCGCATCTTACGAAAAATCCCGGATAGGTAAAATAGAATAATCTTTTAAACATTGATATGGCATATTCCATATCCTTAGCTCCGAAGAAAAACAAGGATATTACAAAAAATGAAAAGGTAAATATCTGACCTATAAATCTTGGCACTTTAATAAGCGGCTTTTGTCTGAATAAATATTTTCCTTTACTGCTTCCATTAACTTCTACAATTCCAATATCATCCCATACAACCAAAAGTCCCTGCATCAGACCCCAGCATATATAAGTCCAGCCTGCACCATGCCATAATCCGCTTAGGATAAATACTATAAGTACATTTATGATTGTACGTATTTTACCCTTTCTGCTTCCACCAAGGGGAATATATACGTATTTTACAAAGAATCTTGATAAGGTCATATGCCATCTCTGCCATAATTCCTTTACTGTTGCTGCTTTATATGGCGAATTGAAGTTCATCGGCAGTTTTATATTCATCATTAGAGCTATGCCGCTTGCCATGTCACAATATCCGCTAAAATCAAAATAAATCTGAAATGTATATGACAGCATTACCGCAATTACCGAAAGTGTATCAAGGTAATGTGTATATTTAAAACCATAGGTCACAATAAGATTGAGGTTATCTGCAAGAAGTACCTTTTTGGAAAGTCCAAGAACAAATAATATAAGTCCTTTTTGGAAATTATCTCTGTTAAATACTCTGTTAGCCTTATCTTTAAACTGGGAAATTATCTCTTCGTGAAAGGAAATAGGCCCTTCAATTAATTTTGGAAAAAATGTTACATAAAGAGCGTAGTCTGCAAAGGAATAGTGTTTTGCCTGTTTCCTTCCTCTGTCTATTATGAAGGACATCTGCTGAAATGTATAAAAGCTTATACCAACAGGCATTATTATTCCTGCTGATTCATAATTCATTCCAAGGGCCTTTACCGCACTTCCAACAAAGAAATCATAATACTTAAAATAAAAAAGAAATGCCAGATTTGCTACAACTCCTGCTATTTTTAAAGTTTTAAGCTGCGCTTCTTTATTGAAATGCTCCATTAACATACTAAAAAGGTAGTTAACTACCACACTGGCGCACATAATCAGCATTACATTTATGCCAAATCTGCTATAGAAAAACAAAGACATAGCTATAATAAAAATATCTGCAAATCTTTCTTTATTAAAATTATTAAGTGAAAAATAAACGATTAATGTAATTGGTAAAAAAAGTAAAATAAATGAAAATGAGTTAAATAGCATCTTTTTTCCTTGTATTTATAATCTATTACCCTGTATTTTGTATATTTAAGGTAATCTTCTGATAAGATATTATCATATTTAAAGCCTTGGTAGTAGAAATAGTTCTATGTAAAAATTTCTCAAAAGCTTTAATTTACAAATAGATTTGAGTAAAAAAGCTTTACACGATATAATTCATATTGAAATATTTATAATTCTAAGAGGTTTCATGAAATCAGATAAATTTAACTTTTTAAAATTCTTTTTTGTATTAATTTTAATATTAGTAATACTGGTGGGCGGTATCGTTTATATTTTTGACCCGTTTTATCACTACCATAAGCCCTGGTTTGGTCTGACTGCTGTTCTTAACGACAAAGAATATCAGTGCATAGGAACCCTTCGAAATTTTGATTACGATGCACTTATTGTGGGTTCTTCTGTTACTGAAAACAATGACAACAGCTGGTTTGATGAGGCTTTTGATTGTACTACCATAAAGGCAACCAGAAGCTATGGTGCTACCGCAGATTTATGTTATCTTCTGGATGCAGCCTACGAGGATCATGATCTTAAATATATTTTTTATAATATAGATCCGTCTTCACTTTATGCTTCTACAGAGACAACCTATGAATCCACCGGATGTCCTATGTATCTTTATGATAAGAATCCATTTAATGATGTCCAATATTTATTTAACAAGGATGTTTTATTTTCCAAAATCCCTTATATGCTGGCACAAAATCTTACAGGCTATGACGAAGCTCTTTCTTACAACTGGGCTCAGTGGAAGGTCTTTAATTCCGCCAGCGCCTTAGGTTTGTATTTTAGGCCAAATGAAATATCAGATATGCTGCCTGAGAATGTTTATCAGACTGAACTTGATGGAAATATCGCATTATTAACAGAGCTTGTTTCTTCTCATCCTGAAACAGAGTTCAAATTCTTTTTTCCACCCTATTCCATGCTCTGGTGGGATGGGTCATACAGAAACGGAGAAAGTGATGCTGTAATTTATAATGAAAAAAAGACAGTTTTTTCACTTCTTCAATATGATAATGTTGAAATATACTATTTTCAGGATAATGAAGATATAATAACCGACCTTGAAATTTATCTTGATTCACTTCATTTTGCACCTGAAATCAATAAGTTTATGTGTGATGAAATGGCTGCAGGGAATGATCAGCTTACCTTGGATAATTATGAGGAAACTCTAGATAATATGAAGTTTTTTGTAGAGAAAATCGTTAACGAGCTTATTATTCCTTATGATGAACAGGGACTTCTGACCTACGAAGCTACCGAATAATATTTTATTAACTTTATTTTCGAAAAAGGAGAGGGATATGTCAAAAAAATTTATTTCATGGAACGTTAATGGCTTAAGAGCCTGTGTTTCAAAAGGTACTTTTATTGAATTTATAGAAAAAGAACAGCCTGATGCTATCGGAATTCAGGAAACAAAGCTTCAGGAAGGGCAGATTGATCTTGAACTTTCAGGATACCATCAATATTGGAACTATGCTGAGAAAAAAGGTTATTCCGGCACAGCTATTTTTACCAAACAAGAGCCTGTTTCTGTTACCTACGGTATAGGTATTGAGGAGCATGACCACGAGGGCAGGGTAATTACATTGGAATATCCTGAATATTACCTTATTACAGTTTATGTTCCCAATGCCAAGGAAGATTTATCCCGCCTTGAATACAGATGCCTGTGGGAGGATGATTTCCTGAAATACATAAAAAATCTTGAGAAATCTAAACCTGTTATTTATTGTGGTGATTTAAATGTTGCCCATAAGGAAATAGATCTTAAAAATCCTAAAACAAATCGTAATCATGCGGGTTTTACCGATGAAGAGCGTTCTAAATTTGATGCTGTTCTTGCTGCGGATATGATTGATACCTATAGAAATTTTTATCCGGATAAGGAAGGTGCTTATTCCTGGTGGTCTTACAGATTCCATGCAAGAGAAAAAAATGCAGGATGGCGTATTGACTACTTTGTAACATCATCTTCGCTCAAAGACAGGCTTAAAGATGCCATGATTTATCCTGATATTATGGGTTCAGATCACTGTCCTGTGGGAATAATAATTGACTAAATCTTAATATACTTACTTCAGGTGGATTATGGATAATTTTTTATTTAGCATCAATGTTACTTTTCCTATTTTTATTTTAATGTTATTGGGATATTTTCTGAAGCGAATTGGTTTTTTTAAAGATGAATTTGTTTCAATGCTTAATAAGTTTGTTTTTAAACTGGCACTTCCTGTTCTTGTCTTTAGTGATTTATATAAACAGGATTTTGCCAAGGCCTGGGATGGCAGATTTGTCCTTTTTTGCTTTATAACAACTGTGCTTAGTATATGCATAATAACCGCTATTTCTTTTATAGTCATTAAGGATAATTCCAGAAGAGGCGAATTTATTCAGGCTTCCTACAGAAGCTCCGCTGCTCTCTTAGGTCTTGCATTTATTCAGAATATTTACGGCTCTGAAACAAGCAGTATGGGCGCGTTAATGATACTTGGAAGTGTTCCTCTGTATAACATTTTTGCGGTAACTGTTTTAACTCTGACGGCACAACAGAGTGGCAAGGATAATTCTTCTCAGCCCGGTTTAAATAAGAATTTAATTATTAAAACCCTAAAAGGTATTGTTACTAATCCAATAATCCTGGGAATATTTTTTGGAATATTATGGTCGCTACTTAAATTACCTGCTCCAAAAATTATTTCAACAGTTATTACAGATATTGGTAATTTAGCAACTCCCCTTGGTCTTATGGCTATGGGTGGAAGCTTTGAATTTAAAAAGGCTACTAAAGAGCTGATTCCTTCTCTTGTTGCATCATTTATGAAACTTTTCGGCCTGGCAATTATCTTTTTACCTGTATCAATTGCTCTTGGTTATAGAAATGAACAGCTTATTGCACTCCTTGTTATGTACGGTTCTGCCACAACTGTCAGCTGCTTTATAATGGCAAAAAATATGGGACATGAAGGAACTTTATCTTCCGGCATAATTATGATGACTACGCTGGGATGCTCTTTTTCTTTAACCTTCTGGTTATTTGTATTAAAAAGTCTTGGTGTTATTTAAAAAAATCTCTGATGAAAAATTTAGGTTTTTGTACCTTTTTTTCATCAGAGATTTTTATTTATTTATATTTATACTTAGCTGACTTTTTCCACTGCTTCAACGGCTTTTACAGCTTCATTGATATTTCTGATATATTCCTGAACATATGGAATACAATCTCTTCCATACTGACCTACAATCTTTACAATTGCAGAACCGATTATTGCTCCGTCAGATTTTTCAGCCATATTTGCTGCCTGCTCCGGAGTAGATATTCCAAATCCTACAGCTGCAGGTATATCTGATGCTTTACGTACAAGTTTTATCATGGAATCTATATCTGTTGTAATATTGCTTCTTACACCTGTAACACCAAGAGATGACACTACATATAAAAATCCTGTAGCTTCTTTTGCAATCTTTACAATTCTCTCTTCTGATGTAGGCGCTATCATGGAAATAATGTCTACATTATGAGCTTTAGCTTCTGCAAGAAATTCATTTTTTTCTTCAAATGGAACATCCGGAACTATACATCCGTTAATACCACACTCTTCACATTTAGCCATGAATTTTTCTTTGCCGTAGGTATAAATTGGATTTGCATATGTAAGATATACGATTGGCACTGTTACCTTGCCACTTTCTCTTACTCTTTTTACCATATCAAAAAGATGATCTGTTGTGCAGCCTTTAGAAAGAGCTCTTTCATTGGCTTCCTGTATTACAGGTCCTTCTGCTATAGGATCAGAAAAAGGAATTCCAATTTCTATAAGATCAGCTCCGGCTTCCTGCATTGCAGGAAGTAATTTTTCTGTAGTTTCAATATCCGGATCTCCACCTGTAACAAAGGCTATCATTGCTTTTCCATTTTGAAATGCATCTTTAATCTCTATATTGTTCATTGCTCTTACCTCAATCCTTTCCATCAGTCGTGAATATCTTCACCTCTGTATCTTGCTATTGCTGCTACGTCCTTATCTCCTCTTCCTGATACTGTAACAACTATTATCTGATCTTTTCTCATCTTAGGAGCAAGCTTCATGGCATAAGCAATGGCATGAGAGCTTTCAATAGCAGGAATTATTCCTTCTGTTCTTGAAAGATATTCAAAGGCTTCAACCGCTTCTGTATCTGTAATTGGTACATACTCGGCTCTGCCAATATCATTAAGATATGCATGTTCAGGTCCTACACCCGGATAATCAAGTCCTGCTGAAATTGAATATACAGGAGCAATCTGTCCGTATTTATCCTGACAGAAAATAGATTTCATTCCATGGAATATACCCATAGTACCTGTTGCAACTGTAGCTGCTGTTCTTGGTGTATCAGCACCTTCTCCTGCTGCTTCACATCCTATAAGCTTAACTTCCTTATCATCGATAAAATCATAAAAGGTTCCGATTGCATTAGATCCTCCTCCAACGCACGCAATTACTGCATCAGGAAGTCTTCCTTCTTTTGCAAAAAGCTGTTCCTTTATTTCTTCACCAATCATTTTCTGGAAATCTCTTACTATTGTAGGAAATGGATGTGGTCCCATTACTGATCCAAGAACGTAATGAGTATCTTCGATTCTGTTAGTCCATTCCTTCATTGCTGCATTTACAGCATCCTTAAGAGTTTGTGTTCCTGTTTCTATGGCATTAACTTTTGCTCCAAGAAGTCTCATACGATATACATTAAGAGCCTGTCTTTCAGTATCCAGCTTACCCATAAATATTTCGCATTCAAGCCCCAGAAGCGCTGCTACTGTTGCTGTTGCAACACCGTGCTGTCCTGCACCTGTTTCTGCTATGACTCTTGTTTTTCCCATTTTCTTTGCAAGGAGACACTGACCAAGGCAATTATTTATCTTGTGGGCACCTGTGTGATTTAAATCTTCTCTCTTGAGATATATTTTTGCTCCGCCAAGATCTTCTGTCATTTTCTTAGCTTCATATAAAAGTGAAGGTCTTCCTGCATAATTTACTAAAAGATCCTTAAATTCTCTTTTAAATTCCGGGTCATTCTTGTATTTGTTATAGGCCTCTTCCAGTTCCTGAACTGCATTCATAAGTGTTTCCGGAATATACTGACCACCGTATTCTCCAAATCTTCCATTTACTGCTTCCTGCATTTTTCTTCCTCTTTTCTGACTCTTTATACTTTTATCTGTATTGCTCCATTACAAGCATTAATTTTTCAACTTTTTTCCAGTCCTTATGTCCCTCTGTTTCTATACTTGAACTTACATCTATGGCGTAAGGTGCTGACTGCGTGAGTACTTCTGTAACATTATCTGCATTTATTCCCCCTGCTACAAAGTAGGGTTTTGTTATTTTAGGTATCAGACTAAGATCAAATCTTTTACCGGTTCCTCCTGCAAGATTCGGATCATAATTATCAAGTAGAAGCATGTCGCAATCCATTTTTTCAGCAGGCTCTATTTCACTGCCATCTCTTACTCTTACAGCTTTTATAATAGGAACCCTGTTCCCAAAATCATTTAAAGTATCCATAGATACTTCATTTTTATCTGGTAATAGTTTTCTAAGCTCATTTACGTATTGTGCATCTTCATTACCATGTAACTGTATTACCTGAATTATTCCTGAGTTATAAAGATCTGCTATGTGTTTTTTATCCTCATCAACAAATACACCAACAAGGGGGATGTTTTTATCCAGTTCATTTCTAAGCTTTCCTGCTTCTGTATCTGTTACGTATCTTTTGCTTTTAGGATAAAAAATAAGTCCTGCATAATCAGGTTTAAAGCAATTTACAATTTCAGTATCCTCTGCAGTTTTTATTCCACATAGCTTAACTTTTATCATTTTCATACTTCCTTTTTTATGTTATCCACATTTTTATATAAAATATGTTTTTTTATCCCCTAAGCTCATCCAGTATAGCCTTTTTATCCTCAGCTCTCATAAATGTTTCTCCTATAAGAACCGCGTTTACGTTTTCTTTTCTAAGCTCTTTTATATCCTCAGATGTTTTTATTCCACTTTCTGCTACAAATATTATTCCTGAATCTACAGGAACAAGTTTTCTAAGTGAAATACTGTTTTGTATATCTACCGTAAAATCCTTTAGATTTCTGTTATTAACACCTATGATTCTGGCTCCTGATATTGCTGCCATTTTTACTTCTTTTTCATCATGAGCTTCTACAATTGCTGATAATCCAAGGCTCTCTGCAATTTGTAAATACTTTTTTAGTGTTTCTTCATCAAGTATTGCACATATCAAAAGTATTGCAGATGCTCCGTAGACCTTAGCCTGATATATCATATATTCATCAATTGTAAAATCTTTTCTAAGGAGCGGAGTCTTTACTCCGCTCTCTTTTATTTCTTTTAAATAATTTATATTTCCAAGAAAATAATCTGTTTCCGTAAGTACTGAAATAGCATTTGCTCCGGCTTTCTCATATTCCTTAGCAATTTCTACATATGGAAATTCCTGTGCTATAACTCCCTTTGAGGGAGAAGCCTTTTTGACTTCACAGATAAAATGAATATCATCTCCAGATAGAGCCTTTTCAAATGGAAATTCTTCAATTTCCTGCTCTTTTTCCTTTGAATATATTTCCTGAGCTTTTTTCTTCATTTCTTCTGTGCTTATCTGAAGCTTTTCTTTTTCAATCCTTTTTTTAGTTGCAAGTACTAGTTCATCTAGTATCATGTTAAATCCTCACTTTTTCTGAGCTTATTACATTGCAACTTTATCTTTGTATTGCTGTGTTGCTTCAACAAATTCATCCAGCTTTTTAAGTGCTGTTCCATTATCAATTACTTCATTTGCAATTCTGATTCCATCTGCAATTGTTATTCCGTCAATTCCAAGATATATTGCAATAGCTGCATTAAATACTGCTACATTTCTCTTTGCACCCTTTTCTTTACCGGATAATATATCTCTTGTAATCTGGGCATTGTCCTGAGGTGTTCCGCCTATAAGATCTTTTAATTCACATCTTTCAAGACCAAATTCTTCAGGAGTGATTTCATAAGACTTAATTTCTCCATCTCTGATTTCACATACTGTTGTTGGACCTGTAAGTGTTATTTCATCAAGTCCGTCACTTCCGCAAACTGTAACGCCTCTTACTACTCCAAGGTTTGAAAGTACCTGTGCAAGTGGAAGAGTAAGATTTTTATCATATACTCCCATAAGCTGCATCTTGGCTGCTGCAGGACTTGCAAGAGGTCCTAAAATATTGAATATTGTTCTGATTCCGATTTCTTTTCTGACAGGTCCGGCAAATCTCATTGATGAGTGATAGGTCTGAGCAAACAAAAAGCTTATTCCTGTATTGTTAAGAACTTCTTCTGCCTGTTCAGGAGTGATTACTATATTTGCACCAAGGCTTTCCAATACATCAGCAGCTCCACTCTTTGAAGAAACACTTCTGTTTCCGTGCTTTGCTACAGGAATACCTGCTGCAGCTGCAATAAATGCTGCTGTTGTAGAAATATTAAAGGTTCCTACTTCGTCTCCGCCTGTTCCAACTATATCCATTACGTCTTTTGTAGGATTGATCTTTATACCTTTTTCTCTCATTACTTCTGCACTTGCTGTAATTTCTTCAACAGTTTCACCTTTAAGTCTAAGGGCTGTTAAAAAGCTTGCCATCTGAGCCTGTGTAGCTTCACCTGTCATTATCTCTTCAAATACTGCCTTCTGTGTCTCGTAATCCAGATCCTGTCCTTTAATTACCTTGTTAATCGCTTCTTTAATCATGTGTCCTTCCTCCATTAAATTGTGATAGTTTGTTTAGCTTCGGACACAAATTTTTATAAAAAAAACCTTTGTCCTTAGCAATTTCTGCTAGGGACAAAGGCTACAATTCATTAGCTTCTGCGGTACCACCCTAATTGGTATTTTCATACCCACTCATTACGTACTATCATACGTATCTGTCTTGATAACGGAACAGTTGCCGTTGGCATCTACTCTCTTACGATTTCAAGCCACCCTCTAAGGCCCATTCAATATTGTTACACTACTGTTTCACACCATCCAACAGCTCTCTGAAAATGATTCAATATTTACTATTTCCTTGTCTTCGGTTTCTACTTTGTTACTTTATAGTTCTAAAGTATAATTAATTTTTTCTATATTGTCAATTGATATATTTTGTCTTATTTCTTGTTATTTATTAATCTCTATATGCTTCATCTTTTTAAGATTTTCATCTGTTTCTTTTAGCATATCTCTTAATGAAAGATTGTCTTCATAACTGAATTCGCAAATTGAAAATTGAAGATGATTTAAATATCTTCCTGTTTCTGTCATAAGTCTGGCATTTTGTTCAGACATTTTCTGCTTGAATTCTTCTGCTTTATATTCATCTTCGGTAACATGAAGTACCGCAAATTCATCTCCTCGTATTCTTCCATATATGCTTACATTTCCAAATACTTCTGTTATAACCTGGGCTACTCTTTTTACAGCTCTGTCACCTTCATCATGACCAAACATCTGATTTATATTTTTTATTGAATCCATGTCTATATATGCCACTACAACATATGTAGATGGTTTAAATCTTTTCTTTAAAGCATCATATGCTTTATCAAAAAATCCTCTTCTGTTAAGAAGTCCTGTTAGATAATCTGTATCTCCTATATGATCAAGCACAGAACCATCTCTTGCAAGTTCTTCCTTGCTTTGTTCCAATTCTTTTTCTGTTCTTTCAAGCTTTTTTTGAATTTCGTATATTCTTATAGAACCCATTAATATATCAGCAGCAATCTCGTAATTAATAATAGAATAGGTCTGGCTAAATTCCATTAACATAATTCCAATCTGCTTATCAGCTACATATATTATTTTTGAAATAATTGTCTTATATTTTTTATCTTCCAGTTCTTTGAATATTTCAAAGGTTTTTACCTGCTCATCCTTTTTTACAAGATTACCTCTTTGTATTAAAATTTTTGCAGTGATATTTTCCGGAATATTCCATTTTTTCTTCGCTGTATTAATTATTTCAGTGTCAAATAAAAATATACCGGCATTTTCAACTTCATTTATATTACAGTGCTGAACAATTTTCTCATAAATATCTTCATTTTCACAATCAGCTCTCAATAATTCTGCTCCGGTTGAAAATAAAGTATGGAAGTTATTGTTACTTAAATTTATATTTGGAATTAAAATCTGGGATAATTCTTTTTTCTCAGGAATTTCTTTATGATTCACGTAGTAAATAGCATCGTGAACAGCAAGAAATCCTTGCTGTTCACAATTTGCTTCTTCATATAGATTTACATTTACAAAACCTTCTTCCTCAGAAAGAGTAAGGACAGGTATTTCAGTAAAGCTATTTAATAGTTCATATTTTCTTAAGATGGTTGTATTTCTGCCTATTTTTCCAATATCCACAATTAATACATCAAACTCATTCGCTGATATATAATCGAATATTGCCTGATTCTGATAATCGAATTTATGATTCGCGTCATTTGTTATATTTCCTGGTATATATTTGCCGGGAAATATACATAAGTTCACGTCATACTTTTTTGCTGCAGCATCAGCTCCTAAACAGAATTTTCTTACTGCATCATCCTGCATTTCAGAAACAAGTAGGCCTATTCTCATTACACTTCATCCCCATCATCAGAATTTTCATCTTCTGTATCATCTACTTCTTCATCAAAGTCAACTTCACCGGATGTAATCTTATCATCCTCATCTATTTCTTCCATAGCATCCTCTAATTCATCAAATTCTTGATCATCATTGGATACTTTTTCTCTGACCTTGGCTATTTTAGCTACAGTAACATCTTTATCAAGATTTATCATCTTAACTCCTGATGTTATTCTTCCATGAATGGAAATTTCTTCCATTCTAAGCTGTATTACAACACCGGCACTTGTTATCATCATTATTTCATGATCATCATTTACTGCCTTAACACCAAGAACATTTCCGGTTTTCTCCATTATGTTGTAACACTTAACGCCTTTACCGCCACGTTTCTGTATCTTAAATTCATTTATGCTTGTTCTTTTACCATAACCTTTTTCAGAGACTATTAGAAGTGTACTTCCCTGTGAGTTTTTCTGCATTCCAACGATTTCATCACCGTCTTCAAGCATCATTCCTCTTACACCCATTGAAGTACGTCCGGTCGATCTGACATCCGTTTCCATAAAACGAATGCACATACCATTCCTGGTAACAAGGAATATCTCGGAATCCTTAGTGGTCGTTTTGACTTCAATTAGCTCATCATCCTCCTTAAGGTTGATCGCTGTCAAACCATTCTTACGAACATTTGCAAATTCCAATACCGGTGTCTTCTTAACAGTACCTTTTTTGGTAACCATGAATAAGCACTTTTGCTCTTCAAATTCCTTAATAGGAATTGTAGCAGTTATCTTTTCACCCGGATTCAGTTGTAAAAGGTTAACAATCGCCGTTCCTCTTGCTGTTCTTGAACCTTCAGGTATTTGATAGGTTTTAAGTCTGTAAACCCTACCCATATTGGTAAAGAACATAATATAGTTATGAGTTGTGGTCATAAGCAAGTCTTCAATATAGTCATTTTCAATTGTTGACATGCCTTTTATTCCACGTCCGCCACGATTTTGTGTTTTAAAGTTATCAATTGACATTCTCTTGATATATCCAAGACTTGTCATTGCAACTACTGTATTTTCATTTGGAATAAGATCTTCAGCTTCTATATCCGAGTCATCTATTCCTATCTTTGTTTTTCTATCATCGCCATATTTAGCAGCAATCTGACCGATTTCAGTTTTAATTACTCCAAGAAGTAATTTCTTATCAGCAAGTATAGCTTTAAGTTCCTGAATCTTTTTCATCAATTCCTGATGCTCCTGCTCAAGTTTATCTCTTTCCAAACCTGTCAGTGTTCTCAGTCTCATATCTACAATTGCCTGAGCCTGTGCATCTGAAAGACCAAATCTTGCCATTAACTGTTCTTTTGCAATGGCTACTGTTTCACTGCCTCTGATAATTTTTATAACTTCATCAATATTATCGAGAGCTATAAGCAGACCTTGTAAAATATGGTCTCTTTCTTCTGCTTTATTTAAATCATACTGTGTTCTTCTTGTAACAACTTCTTCCTGATGCTGTATATAGTATTTTAAAGTATCTTTTAAACTAAGCACCTTAGGTTCGTTATTTACAAGAGCCAGCATAATGATTCCGAAGGAATCCTGGAGCTGAGTATGTTTATAAAGCTTATTAAGCATTACATTTGGATTTACATCATGTCTTAGTTCGATTACTATTCTCATACCTTCCCGGCTTGTTTCATCTCTAAGTGCTGTAATTCCATCTATTTTCTTGAGCTTTACAAGTTCAGCTATCTTTGAAATCAAATTGGCTTTATTTACAAGATATGGAAGCTCGGTAACAATTATTCGACTTTTACCATTACCCATATCTTCTATTTCTGTTACTGCTCTTACTATTACCTTGCCTCGACCTGTTCTGTAGGCTTCCTCAGCTCCCTTAGTTCCAAGAATAATACCACCTGTTGGAAAATCTGGTGCTTTTACAATTGGTAACAGTTCTTCAATTTCAGTTTCTCTGTCTTCTTCGATCTTGTTATCTATCATTTTTACTACTGCATTTATAACTTCTCGAAGATTATGAGGTGGTATATTGGTAGCCATACCTACCGCAATACCTGTAGTTCCGTTAACCAGGAGATTTGGAAATCTACTTGGAAGTACTGTTGGCTCTTTTTCTGTTTCATCAAAGTTTGGAACAAAATCAACTGTATCTTTGTTAATATCAGCTGTCATTTCCATTGAAATCTTTGATAATCTTGCCTCTGTATATCGCATTGCCGCAGCTCCGTCACCATCTACGGAACCGAAGTTGCCATGACCGTCAACAAGACAATATCTCATTGACCATGGCTGAGCCATATTTACCAATGAACCGTATATTGAGCTATCACCGTGTGGATGATATTTACCCATTGTATCACCTACGATACGGGCACATTTTCTGTGTGGCTTATCAGGTCCATTATTAAGTTCTATCATTGAGAAGAGTACTCTTCTCTGTACCGGTTTTAAACCGTCTCTTACATCAGGAATGGCTCTTGCTGCAATTACGCTCATTGCATAATCGATATAAGAGCTTTCCATTGTTTTTTGTAAATCTACCTCATGAATTCTATCACTTACTGCCTGCTCATCGAATATATCATCAGGAAGATTATTATTCTGATCGTTATTATTATTTTCAGCCATAATGCTCCACTCTTATTTATTGAATATCAAGATTTTTTACAAACTTTGCATTCTTTTCTATAAATTCTCTTCTTGGTTCTACCTTATCACCCATTAGAGTTGTAAACGTTACATCTACATCTGATTCTGTTTCTTCATTCATGTTAACTCTGAGTAATATTCTTCTTTCAGGATCCATAGTTGTTTCCCAAAGCTGTTCAGGATCCATTTCACCAAGACCTTTATATCTCTGAATCTTATTATTCTGATCTCTTCCAACATCAGATAATATTTTATTCAGCTCATCATCACTGTATGCATACCAAACCTTTTTATTTTTCTCAAGCTTATAAAGAGGTGGCTGTGCTAAATAAACATGTCCTGTTTTTATAAGTTCAGGCATGAATCTATAGAGGAATGTTAACATTAGTGTAGCAATATGTGCTCCATCTACATCGGCATCAGTCATAATGATAATTTTGTCATATCTGAGTTTTTCAATATCAAAATCATCATGTATTCCTGTTCCAAATGCTGTTATCATGGCTCTGATTTCTGCATTGCCATATATTCTGTCAAGTCTTGCCTTCTCTACATTAAGAATTTTACCTCTAAGAGGAAGGATTGCCTGAGTTGCACGACTTCTTGCTTCTTTTGCTGAACCACCGGCGGAATCTCCCTCAACTATGAATATTTCACAGTTTTTTGGATCCTTATCTGAGCAATCGGCAAGTTTTCCAGGAAGTCCAAGACCGTCAAGAGCTGATTTTCTTCTGGTAAGATCCCTTGCTTTTCTTGCGGCATCTCTTGCTCTTTGGGCAAGTATCGCTTTATCAAGTATGAGCTTTGCTACCTGCGGATTCTGTTCAAGGAAGTATGTAAGCTGCTCTGTAACTATACTAGCTACTGCACCTCTTGCTTCGGAATTACCAAGCTTTTGCTTAGTCTGACCTTCAAACTGTGGTTCCTCAACCTTTACGGATATTATTGAAGTAAGACCTTCTCTGATATCCTCTCCTGACAGGTTTTCATCGCTATCTTTTATCATTTTATTAGAACGGGCATAATCGTTGAAAGTCTTTGTAAGAGCTGCTTTAAAGCCTTCAAGATGAGTTCCGCCTTCAGGTGTATTTATATTATTAACAAATGTATATGTACTCTCGTTATAAGAATCATTATGCTGGAAAGCAACTTCAACATGAATATTGTTTTTATCACCTTCAAAATACATAATATCGCTATATAACGCGCTCTTGGATTTATTCAGGTATTGAACAAATTCCTTTATACCACCTTCGTAATGAAATACTTGTTCTACAGGTTCTTCACCTTCAGCAACTCTCATATCTTTAAGAGTTATCTTAAGACCTTTTGTAAGAAATGCCATTTCTCTTAAACGCTGCTTTAATACATCGTATTCAAATACAGTAGTTTCTTTGAAAATAGTTTCATCAGGTTTAAATGTTACTGTTGTTCCTGTTTTTTCAAGATCACATTCTCCAACAACCTTAAGAGGATACATTACTTTTCCTCTTTCATATCTTTGCTGATAAATCTTTCCTTCATTACAAACCTGAACCTCAAGCCAATCAGAAAGAGCATTAACTACTGATGCACCAACACCATGGAGTCCACCTGATACTTTGTATCCTCCACCGCCGAATTTACCACCGGCATGCAGAATAGTAAATACAACCTCAACTCCTGTAAGTCCTGATTTGTGATTTACTCCAACAGGAATACCTCTACCATTATCCACAACTGTTATTGTGTTATCTTCATTTATTGTAACTTCGATATGATCACAGAATCCTGCTAATGCTTCATCTACTGAATTATCAACTATTTCATATACAAGATGATGAAGTCCTCTGCTTGCTGTAGTACCGATATACATACCAGGTCTTCTTCTTACTGCTTCAAGACCTTCCAAAATCTGTATTTGATCAGCACCATATTGTACCTGCTCTTCGCTCATTTTTCCTCCATAACCTGCAATTAATTTTCACTGCTGATTGCTCCGTTTACTACCTTGAACAATTTATCTATTGCAAATCTATTATTAACAAATTCATCCAGACCCGTACACGTTATTATTGTCTGTATATCTCCGATTGTATTTAACAAATAATTTTGTCTATTGCTATCAAGTTCGGATAATACATCATCTAGCAATAATACGGGATTTTCATTTTTTGATTTTTTTACGATTTCTATTTCAGATAACTTAAGTGATAAAGATGCCGTTCTTTGTTGACCTTGAGAACCAAATTTTCTAATATCAATCCCCTCTGAATTATTTTCATTTATTACGACAAATGAAAAATCATCTTTATGTGGTCCTATAGTTGTTTGCTTAAGAATTTTGTCTTTTTCTCTTGTCTGTCTTTGTTTGTTCTCAAAATTTTCAAGCGTTACATTAGGCTCATAAAAAATAGACAGTTTTTCTCTGCCTCCTGTGAGCTTTTCATGTATTGGACCTATAATATCATTTAATTCCTTAATAAATTTTTCTCTGGTTCGTATAATTACACTACCGTATTCTATTAACTGTTTATCCTGAACATCAATAAGGACAATATTTTCAGGATGATCATATAAATCTTTTAATACCTTATTACGTTCTACAAGCAGTTTATTATACTTAGCAAGATTATTAAGATAAATCTGGTCCAGTTGACAAAGCTCCATATCCATAAACCTTCGTCTTTCCGCCGGACCGTTTTTTATAATACTTAAATCTTCAGGAGAGAAAAAAACAACATTGAGCTTTCCTACCAGATCTGAAGCTCTTTTTATTTTCTGACCATCGATTGCAATACCCTTTGACTTACTTTTGCGAAGATGCATATCTACTCTGTACTGTGCATTATCTCTTTCCAAAATAGTTCTGATATGACCTTCTTCGCAACCAAATCTTATTATTTCTTTATCTTTGCTGCCTTTATGAGATTTAGTAGTAGCAGATAAATATATAGCTTCAAGAATATTTGTCTTTCCTTGAGCATTGTCACCATACAATATATTTGTACCACTGCTAAATTCAATATTTAGCTTTTCATAATTTCTAAAATCAGCAAGTTCCAGCGATTTAATTATCATTTTACAATTTTTACCTGCTTGCCCTGATACTCAATAATATCTCCGTCAACAAGCTTTTTTCCACGTCTTGTTTCAACTTCTCCGTTGACTTTGACATTTCCTTCTTGAATATCATACTTGGCATCAACACCTGAATCCTCAAAACCTGCTTTTTTAAGAGCCTGTCCAAGTTTGATATAATCATCTGTTTCTCTAAGTTTTACTATTTCCATTTTTTAACCTGCATTATTCAAAATCAGTCTACTGTTGTAAAGTTAACAGGAAGAACTAAATATGTATATGTTGAATCCTTATCTCTTATAAAGCATGGAGCTTTTGGATTTACGAGATAAACATCAATATTTTCATCTTCAATGACTCTGAGAGCATCAATAAGAAATTTAGGATTAAAGCCTATCATTAAATCCTTACCCTGCTTATCAATTGAAATTTCTTCATCCATACTACCAATTGTTGAATTTATCTTAAGTTCCATTTTTCCTTCAACAATTGAAATTATAACCGGCTTTTTATCCCCCTCTTTCACAAGAAGAGTTGCTCTGTCTATACATTCAAGAAACTCTTTACGATTAATTGACATCTTTGTTTCATAATCACTTGAGAGCATCTGATCAATGTTAAAATACTCGCCTTCAATAAGTCTTGAAACAACTATAGTTTTTTCAAACTCAAAAAGAATATGCTTATCTGTAAAATAAATCTGAACCATACTTGTTGTGCTATCATTTAATATCTTACTTATATCTCCAAGAGTTTTTCCTGGAACTACAACCTTTTTGTATGGATATGATTCGCTAAGTTTAACTTTACGAATTGATATTCTATGTCCATCAAGAGAGCAGAGCTTTAAATTATCTTCAGAAATCTCAAATAATTCTCCGCTCATCATTTTATTTGAATCATTTTCAGCTATAGAAAAAATAGTCTGCTGTATTACACTTCGTAAAGTAAACTGTGAAACTGCAACTCCATCAATTTTTTCAATTGGTGGTAGAGCAGAGAAATCTTCACCACTTCTTCCGAGAAGATTGAATTTTGCTTTACCACAAGTAATTGTAAGTTTACTGTTAGCATCAGATTCTATAGTAACTTCACTGTCTGGTAATTTACGCACAATGTCAAAAAAGATTTTAGCATCAATAGCAACAAATCCTCTATCTACTATATTACCTTCAACTATTGTCTGGATACCAAGTTCCATATCATTAGCAATAAATTTTATAACACCTTCTGTGGCATCTATAAGAATACATTCAAGTATTGACATAGTAGTTTTATTAGGAACTGCTTTCGATACAATCTGTAATCCGTTAACAAGATTTGATTTCGAGCATACAAACTTCATTTATTTCTTTTTCCTCCTGTGCGTGTATATAAATATATATATAAATTATAAAAGACTTAATAATAATAGCTGTTGATAAGTGTAAAACCCTTTTTATTATACAATTTATATGGTTTTTTTACAAATTTTTAACTGTTGATATATAAAATTTTTATGTTTATAAATAGTCTTTTTTCAACATTTGCATTTTTATACTTTTTTTATAATGAAAGAGCTTTCAACAGAAATTCCACTTTGATTTTCCTATTAATGTGAATTAATCATATTAGCTGTACACATATTAATCCACATTAACCGTTCGAACCTAATTTCTTCATTATTATATCTATATTCTTGGAAAGTTCTTCATCAATTTGAAGTTTCTTTTTAATTTTGTTGATACCGTTCATTACTGTGGTATGATCTTTTTTTCCAAGAGTTTTTCCTATTTCTTCAAGTGAAGAATCTGTAAGCTCACGGCTTAAGTACATAACCACCTGTCTTGGAAGTACTATATCAGAATTACGTTTTTTAGATGCAATATCTTCCTGCTTGACATTGTAATGTTCACATACTGTAGTCATTATTATCTGTGGGGTTATTACTGTTTCTTTTTCCGGATAAATAATATCTTTTAAAGCTTCTTTGGCATTTTCTAAAGTGATATCCACATTATTTAATCTGGAGTAGGCAATTATCTTATTAAAGGCACCTTCAAGTTCTCGAATATTTGATTTAATGTTTGTTGCTATATATTCAAATACTTCGTTATCAATTATTTTTCCGTAATTTTCGGCATTCTTTTTTAAGATTGCCATTCTGGTTTCATAATCAGGAGCCTGGATATCTGCAATAAGTCCCATTTCAAAACGTGATCTGAAACGCTCCTCCAGGGTTTCCATTTCTTTTGGAGGTCTATCAGAGGATAGAATTATTTGCTTTCCTGCCTGATGTAATTCATTAAAGGTGTGGAAAAATTCTTCCTGCGTACTTTCTTTACCTATAATAAATTGAACGTCATCTACCATAAGAACATCAACTGTTCTATATTTCTCTCTGAGTTTTGACATAGCTTCTGTTTTACCACTTCGGATTGATTCAATAACTTCGTTGGTAAACTGTTCTGAAGTTACATAGAGTATCTTTGCTCTATGATTATGTTCCATTATAAAGTGTCCAATAGAATGCATAAGATGAGTTTTACCAAGTCCCGGTCCTCCGTATAAAAACAAAGGATTATAGGATTCTCCCGGAGATTCAGCAACCGCAAGAGAAGCAGAGTGGGCAAATTTGTTATTGCTGCCTACAATGAAGGTATCAAATCGATATTTAGGATTTAAATTTGAATTTTCATAATATTCATTATTAATATAGGAAGATTCTCCATTTTTTTCCGGAGCAGAATCTTCTTCCATATTTAATAAATCCTTTTTTAATATGAAGGTTATATCCACCATCATACCAAGTAAATCAGAAATAGTTACTTTAAAAAAGTTCATATAATGACTTGATATATAGCTTAAAGCAATACTATTATCTGAAGGTATAAGAATATATACATTATTATCTTTGAACTGGTGTAGTTCTAAAGGTTCTATCCAGGTTCTGTATGATATGTCTGTAATACCTGATTCTTCCCTTATTGTACTTTTTATTTCTTTCCATGCTTCTTTTAATATAGAAGTAAATTCTTCAGCTGCTTGCATTATAAACTCCCGACAACATAAATTTTGACATATGTATTTTAGCTTAAAAGCTGTCAAACTGCAAATAATCTGCATTTGTGGATAACTTTTGTGTAAAAAAAATTTAAAAATATGTTAAAGTGGATTTTGATGATAGTTGAGTCAACCTTATTAACATCATTTTTATGTTGATAAATAAGGCTTTTTACTCATATAATATTAATTATCTACTAGATTATCCACTATTTATCCACAATTTGTGGATTAACTATAATTATAAACATTTTATCCACAAAATCTACATTTTGCTGTGGATAATTTTATTATATACAATATATTGATTTCAAATTGTGTATAACAATTTGAAAGAAAATGCCAGGAATTTTAAGGCTTGACGCATTCACCTTAATTTATTATAATTATAACGATTTTTTCCACACAGGATGTTAAATCATGAAACTAACAGTGATAACATTCCGGTGTTATCATTTATTAACCTTATTTAAATTAGGAACGAAGGAGGTGTTTTTACTATGAAGATGACATTTCAGCCACATAAGCTTCAGAGAGCAAGAGTACACGGTTTTAGAGCAAGAATGGCTACTAAGGGCGGTAGAAAGGTACTTGCAGCTAGAAGATTAAAGGGAAGAAAGAGACTTTCAGCTTAATATTAGAAGCCTTGATATGGCTCTTTTATGCGGATATGTGGATGTAAGTCTGACATATCCGTTTTTCTTTATAATTATTTTTAAATTGCGAAAGGAATTCATATATGCTTTTTTCCGAATCGCTTAAGAAAAATGAACAATTCAGAAATGTTTATGGGAAGGGTAAAAGTTACGCTGATCGTAACATTGTATTATATGTGTGGAAAAATAATACTTCCAAGAACAGACTGGGTATTTCATGTAGTAAAAAAGTTGGGAACAGTGTTGTAAGGCACAGATTTGCAAGGCTTGTTCGTGAAAGTTACCGGCTACACGAAAATATATTTAATAGTGGTTTAGATATAGTAGTCGTTGCCAGAGCCTGTGCGAGTGATTCAAATTTTCATGATATAGAAAAGTCACTTTTATACCTGGCAGGTTGTGCTCACATAATAAAAAATGGTGAGCAGACTAATATCCGATAAGGATGTTGGTTTTGTTTAATTGTAGAAGGATTATTATTATATGAAGAAACTAATGATTTTTTTAATCAAATTCTACAGAAAATATTTGTCTCCTTTAAAGAGAACAAAATGTCCTTATATTCCGACTTGTTCTGAATATGGATTAGAAGCAATAGAAAAATATGGTGCCATTAAAGGTGGTCTTTTGGCTTTATGGAGAATTTTAAGATGTAATCCTTTTTCCAGTGGAGGCTATGATCCGGTACCATGATATTTATTAGTGGAGGATTTGCTGTGACGGGAGTATTACTTACGCAGTATCAGGGGTCTATAATAGGACCTGTAGCTAAGCTTTTAGGTATTCTTATGAACGGAATATTTAATATTCTGAATGCTATCGGTATACCAAATATAGGTCTTTCAATTGTTTTATTTACTTTTTTGATTTATTTATGTTTAATGCCACTTACTATTAAACAGCAGAAGTTTTCTAAACTTCAAGCTAAGATGAGTCCTGAACTTCAGGCTATTCAGGCAAAATATAAGGGTAAGAAAGATAATGATTCTATGCTTGCACAGCAACAGGAAGTAAAGGATCTTTATGGCAAATATGGTGTTTCTCAGACAGGTAGCTGTGTTCAACTTCTTATTCAGATGCCTATTTTGTTTGCTCTTTATCGTGTTATTTATTCTATGCCTGCATATGTTACTCAGGTTGGTGACACTTTCAGAGTTCTTGCCAATAGTATTATAAATAATGATAATGGCCAGTTTTTATTAAATTCAGAGTTAAAATCTGTTACAACAGCTGTTTCTATGTATAAGAGTAACCTAACAGATGATAATATGGTTAATGGTATAGTAGATATTTTAAATAAAATGTCTTCTGCTGACCTTTCAACTATTTCTGAGCATTATGGCCTTTCAAATCTTACTTATAATGGAAGTCTTATTTTAAGTAATTCTGATACAGTTGGTTTGATTGACAGATATAACAATTTTTTAGGTCTTAATATTGGTAACTCACCACAGTATTTACTTACAAATGCTTTTGAGTCTAAATCTTTTATTTTATTTATTGCAGCCATTGCCGTTCCGGTGCTTGCTGCACTTACACAGTTTATCAATGTTAAGCTTATGCCTCAGGCATCTAATTCTACTGCATCAGATCCTAATGATCCTTCTAATCAGATGATGCAGTCTATGAAGACTATGAATTTGATGATGCCTATAATGTCAGCATTTTTCTGTTTCACACTTCCTGCAGGTATGGGACTTTACTGGATTGCCGGTTCTGTAATAAGGAGTGTTCAGCAGATACTTATAAATCATCATATTGATAAAATGGATATAGATGCTGAAATTGCAAAAAATCAGGAAAAATATAAAAAGAAACAGGAAAAGCAAAAAGAGAGAACTGCCAATATTGATATGTACGCTAAGCTTAGTACAAAAAATATGGATTCTAATAATGCAGTAAAAAAGGTTTCTTCAGTTATTTCCGATGCCGAAAAAGAGGCCGGAATTAAGAATGCAAATGATACCTATAATAATGGTAATATTAGAAAAAACAGTCTTTTATCAATGGCTAACATGGTAAAAGAGTATGATGAAAGAAATAATAAATAATCTTTTGGGAGGGTTAGTTTAATTATGGAATACATTGAAGTATCTGCAAAAACAGTTGATGATGCTATTACAGAAGCATGTCAATTACTTACAGTTACTAGTGATAAACTTGATTATGAAGTTATTCAGAATGGATCCTCAGGTTTTCTTGGTTTAAATGTTAAACCTGCAATTATAAGAGCTAAGGTAAAAGAAGAAAAATCAGAAGTTATTACTAAGGCTCCTGAAAAAACAGAAGAGAAGAAGACTGTTGTAGAAGATACAATTAAAGAATCAAAGAATGATTCTGATGTAACTACTTCTGTTGATAGTGATAAGGATTTTCCACAGATGGCAAAGGATTTCCTTAAGAATGTATTTGATGCTATGAATATGGAAGTTAATGTTAATGCTAAATTCAATGCTAAAGATTCTATTCTTGATGTTGAACTTAGTGGTGCAGAGATGGGTGTACTCATTGGTAAGAGAGGTCAAACTTTAGATTCCCTTCAATATCTTATTTCTCTTGTCGTTAATAAAGAATCTGAAAATTATATTCATGTCAAGGTAGACACAGAGAATTATAGAGAAAGAAGAAAAGCTACTCTTGAGAATCTTGCTAAAAATATTGCATTTAAAGTTAGAAAATCAAGATCTTCTGTTGCTCTTGAACCTATGAATCCTTATGAAAGAAGAATTATTCATTCTGCTCTTCAGAATGATAGATATGTAACAACTCACAGTGAAGGCGAAGAACCATTCAGACGAGTTATTATTACATTAAAAAAATAATTTTTTTATTCGCCCCTCATTGCTTTATGCTTTGAGGGGCTATTGTGCGATATGGGAGTTTTCATAAATGATATTTGAAGATGATACTATTTGTGCTATTGCCACTGCAATGTCAGATGCAGGTATAGGTATTATACGTGTTAGTGGAAAAGATGCTGTAAATATTGTGGATAACTTTTATTTATCCGGAAAAAAAGTGCATAATTTAAAGGAACATAAACCTAATTCTATTGAATATGGTTTTATTTGTGATAAAGAAGAAAATATTATAGATGAAGTTATGATATCCTTTATGAAAGCTCCTCATAGTTATACTAAGGAAGATGTCATAGAAATAAATACTCATGGCGGTATGATGGTCATGAATGTTATTCTTGATATTCTGATTTCTAATGGATGTAGGTTAGCTCAACCAGGTGAATTTACTAAAAGAGCTTTTTTAAATGGAAGGATTGATTTAACAAAAGCTGAAGCTGTTATGGATATTATCAGTGCTCAAAATAAATTTGCACTTCAAAATTCTGAAAAGCAGCTTCGTGGTGATATGTATAAACATATTACTGGGATGAGACAAGCTATTATTTATGAAATGGCATATATAGAATCTGCTTTGGATGATCCTGAAAATTATGATTTGGATGGATATAAACCTGAACTTCTAAAAAAATTAGATATACTTTCTAAGGATTGTCAAAATCTTATTAGTACTTCAGATGAAGGTAAGATTAGAAAAGATGGTATTAATACAGTTATTATAGGAAAGCCAAATGCCGGAAAATCTTCACTTCTTAATCTTTTGACAGGAGAAGAGAGGGCTATTGTTACTGATATAGCCGGTACCACTAGAGATATTATAGAAGAAACAGTTCGTATTGATGATATTGTTCTTCATATAATAGATACTGCCGGTATAAGGTCAACAGATGATACAATTGAAAAGATTGGTGTTGATAGGGCCAAAAAATATGCCATGGATGCCGAACTGATTATTTATCTTATTGATTCTACATCTGAACTTACAAAAGATGATTTTGATATAATTGAACTTATTAAGGATAAAAAAGTTATTGTACTTTTAAATAAGACTGATCTAAACAATCAGAAGATATGTAAGGATGATTTATTAAATAAATTTGATGTAAATGTTCCTATTATAAATACCTCAATGACAGATTTTACCGGAATAGAAGATTTGAGAAAATCTATTTCTGATTATTTTTTAAATGGAAGTATTATACCTAAGCAGGAATTGTATATTACTAATATGAGACACCAACAAGCACTGAAAAAAACTTACGAGAGT
>JAILBM010000374.1 GCA_024680925.1 Butyrivibrio sp. | reverse complement strand
ATTAGAAAAAAATAATGTATAAGGAGGAAATAACAGTGGAAAAATAAAAAAAAGCCCAAAGAGACGGTAAAAAGATCAGAATAGAATAATGAATCAGAGGGAAATTACAGTGTAAGAAAGTAAAAATGCCAAAAAGAGACTGTAAAAAGAGAAGGATAGATTGATAGACAAGAGGAAAATTACAGTGGAAAAAAGTAAAAATGCCAAAAGAGACTGTAAAAAGAGTAGAATAGAATAATGTACCTGAGCGAAAATGCAGAAATAAAGTCAAAAAACAAAAGTATCTGTATAATTCAGGAATTAAACTGATTAAAAGACAATATATAACATATAATATAAAACCATAGCACATATAACGTATATGAGACTGAATATAAAAGCTTGACTAAATATATGAGACTATATATAAATACAAGATATAATAGTCTGCATAGCAAATATATTATATAAAATATAATATCTCAAAATTAAGAAAATACAGTGCAACAAAAGACATAATAACGATTTTTATAAAAAAATTAAAAAAGTACTTGCAAAAGTTAGAATGATGATATATTATAAACAAGTCGCTTGCGAGTGCTTGAGACAAAACAAATATGGCTCGTTGGTCAAGAGGCTAAGACGCTGCCCTCTCACGGCAGAATCAGCGGTTCGATTCCGCTACGAGCTACTGACTGTTTTTAACAGCCCAACCCAAGAAATGTCATTTACAGATTACTGTGAATGGCTTTTTTATTGTTTTAATCCCGGTGACTATTAGGCTGATCAAGAGCAATAAAAACAAGGGGAACAATAATAACTTCTTGTAAGGCTTGACTTGTAGCGCTATAATGTGTTACATTTATTGAGTAATGCTAGATGATTGATGTGAGTGGACTTACGCGAGTCCACTTTTTTCATGCCATTTAACTGATGATTATGGCTGAAAATGTTGCATTTACCTTGCTCTTACAGATTAAGGAGAGATATGTCCAGAAAAGAAAATATTGAAAATAAAACTGAGGAACTGCTTAAACCGATAGCAGAGGCCAACGGAGTTTCCATTTATGATGTGGAATATGTCAAGGAAGCAGGCGAGTGGTATCTCAGAGCTTATATTGATAAGCCTGAGGGAGTGAATATTAACGATTGTGTAAATGTTAATCATGCCCTTTCCGATGCTCTTGATGAAGATGATTTTATTGAGGAAGCATATACATTGGAAGTCAGTAGTCCCGGACTTGGCAGAACCTTAAAAAAGGACAGACATTTTGCCAACAGTTTAGGACAGGATGTAGAGCTTAAGCTCTACAAACCACTTGATGGTACCAAGGAGTTTAGTGGTGTACTTAAATCTTTCGATGACAGTACAGTTACAATAACCATAAATGATCAGGACAAAACTTTTACTAGAAAAGAAATATCAGTAATAAAGCTTGCTTTGGATTTTTGATCCAGCGAAAAGGAGATTACAATGAGCAAAGAATTAATGGATGCACTTGACCTTCTGGAAAGAGAAAAAAATATCAGCAGAGACTCACTGTTTGATGCAATTGAAAATTCTCTTCTCACAGCCTGCAAAAACAATTTTGGTAAGGCAGATAATATAAAGGTAGAAGTAGATAGAGAAAAATGCGAGTTCAAATGCTATGCAACAAAGACTGTTGTTGAGCTTGAAGATGATGTAATGGACCCTGCAATCGAGATTTCTCTTGATGAAGCCAGAAAGATTAAGAAAAAAGTAGAAATAGATGATGAAATAGATGTTCCTGTTAATTCCAAGGAATTCGGACGTATCGCTACACAGAATGCCAAGAACGTTATTCTTCAGAAGATTCGTGAGGAAGAGCGCGGAGCTGTTTATAACGAATACTTCTCTAAGGAACATGACATCGTAACAGGTGTAGTTCAGAGATATATAGGAAAGAATATCAGCATTAACCTTGGTAAGGCAGATGCAATTCTTAATGAGAATGAACAGGTTAAGACTGAAAGATATAAGCCAACAGACCGTATCAAGGTATATATTCTTGAGGTAAAAAACGGATCAAAGGGGCCAAGAATTCTTGTATCTCGTACACACCCTGATCTTGTAAAGAGACTTTTCGAGCAGGAAGTTGCTGAGATCCAGGACGGAACAGTTGAAATTCGTTCTATAGCAAGAGAAGCAGGAAGCCGTACAAAGATTGCTGTTTATTCCAATAACCCTAATGTAGATGCTGTAGGCGCATGCGTTGGTGTAAATGGTAGCAGAGTAAATCTTATTGTTGATGAGCTTCGTGGTGAGAAGATTGACGTTATAAACTGGGATGATAACCCGGGAAATCTTATTCAGAATGCTCTTTCACCTGCTAAGATCGTAGCAGTATTTGCTGATCCTGATGAAAAGAGTGCAAAGGTTGTTGTTCCTGATTACCAGCTTTCACTTGCAATTGGTAAGGAAGGTCAGAATGCTCGTCTTGCTGCAAGACTTACAGGATATAAGATTGATATCAAGTCTGAGACTCAGGCTAAGGATGCTCCTGGATTCCGTATGGAAGACTATATGGATGAGTCTTATGATGAAGATTATGAAGGCGAGTTTGAAGAATCCGAAGAAGTACAGGAAGATGAAGAGTAATATACAGTAATATTTAGGAGACATGCATGGCTAAAAAGATACCTATGAGGCAGTGCGTCGGATGCGGAGAGATGAAAAGCAAAAAGGAACTTATTCGTGTCCTTAAGACTACAGAGGGTGAAATAATTATAGATTTCACAGGCAGACAGAATGGTCGAGGTGCCTATATCTGTAATGATAAAAACTGCTTTTTGAAAGCCAGAAAAAATAAGGGCCTTGAAAGGTCGCTTAAACAGCAGATTCCTGAAGAAGTATATGACAGACTACAAAAGGAGTTTGACTGATATTGGATAATAACAAGATATATTCATTACTGGGATTGTGTGCCAAGGCCGGTAAGCTGAAAAGCGGTGAGTTTGCTGTAGAGCAGGCCATCAAAAAAGGCGAGGCCAGACTGGTGATCGTAAGTAACGATGCATCAGACAATACAAAAAAGAAGTTTCATGATAAGTGCGATTTCTACAAGGTGCAGATGCTCAGCTTTGGAGATAAAGATAGCTTGGGGCATGCAGTTGGTAAGGATGTTCGCACCAGTATGGCCGTAACAGACGATGGCCTTGCAAAAACGTTAGCGAAGAACTTACTCTCAGAAGAACAGGACGGAGGAAATGTGAATGTCAAAAATTAAAATATCTGAACTTGCAAAGGAGCTTGAAATAGAAGCAAAAGAACTAGTAAGCTACCTGCAGGACCAGGGAGTTGAGGCGGCTAAACGTTCTACAAGTTCCATCGATGAAGAAGATGCCACTAAGGTCAAAAAGCATTTTGGCAAAGGGGTAAATAAAGACAGTAAAACAGAAGAAAAAAATGAGAAAGCTGAAAAAACAGAAGTGAAGTCAGAAGATAAAAAGCCTTCAGGAGAGCAACCTGTAAAGAAAAAGAAGAATATTATTTTTGTTACTAACCCAAATAATTCACGTAATGGTGGATTTAAAAATAATGGTGGTAATGATAATAACAGAAATAATTCCAATAATGGAAACAATAATCAGAGACGCCAGAATAGTAATTCCAATAATGGAAACAACAGAAATAACAGAGGCATGTTTGCTCAGTCTCAGAATGCATATCATCCTATTAAACCAAAGACTGCACCATCTCAGCTTGAAAGTTATGATACAGTAATTACCAAATCAGTTCAGCCATCTTCTAAACCGGCTGTAAAGGATAATCAGACTGTCGAAGCCAAGGAGCCTGTAAATACACCTGTTGAAACAACTGTTAATACAGAAAACACACAGAATGTGCAGGAAGTAAAGACACAGGAAGTTAAGTCTCAGGATAACAGAAATCAGGATAACAGGAACCAGGACAATAGAAGTCAGGATAACAGGAACCAGGATAATAGAAGTCAGGATAACAGAAATCAGGACAGAAGATCCGATAACAGAAACAACGGTTACAGAAATGACAATAACCGTAATCAGAACGGAGACAGAAACTTTAACCGTTCAGACAGAAACGGTCAGGGAGACAGAAACTTCAACCGCTCAGACAGAAATGGTCAGGGAGATAGAAACTTTAATCGCTCAGACAGAAATGGTCAGGGAGATAGAAACTTCAATCGCTCAGACAGAAACGGTCAGGGAGACAGAAACTTCAATCGCTCAGACAGAAATGGCCAGGGCGGCGGATTTAACAGAAATGGCCAGAGTGGTTTTGGTGGAAGACCTTCATTCAATAAGGATGATAACGGCGGACGTCAGGCAGGCTTTGGTAATAGAAATTCTCAGAATAAGTTCTCTAAGGGACCTAAGAACTCAGATGATGCTCCAATGATTCCAGCAGAGAATAAGAGAGATGATAAGAGAAGACTTAGTCAGGAAAAGGATAAGAGAAACAAGAAAGATCTTGCTTACGAGGATGAAGAGAACATGCCAAGAAGCAAGAAGGTTGGACGTTTCATTAAGCCTGAGGTTAAGAAGGTAGAAGAGCCTGAAGAACAGATCAAGGTAATTACAATTCCTGAAAAGCTTACAATCAAGGAACTTGCCGAGAAGATGAAGATGCAGCCTTCAGTTATTATTAAAAAGCTCTTCATGGCAGGTCAGATTACAACAGTAAATACAGAGCTTTCTTATGAGGAAGCTGAAAATATAGCTATTGATTATGAAATTATCTGTGAGAAGGAGATTCCTGTAGATGTAATTGAGGAACTTCTTAAAGAGGATGATGATGCTGAGGATACTCTTGAGAAGAGACCTCCTGTTGTCTGCGTAATGGGTCACGTTGACCATGGTAAGACATCCCTTCTTGATGCAATCAGAAAGACCAGTGTAACAGCTAAGGAAGCAGGCGGTATTACTCAGAAGATTGGTGCTTATACTGTATCTGTCAATGATCAGTCTATCACATTCCTTGATACACCGGGTCATGAAGCGTTTACAGCTATGCGTATGCGTGGTGCAAAGTCAACAGATATTGCAGTACTTGTAGTAGCTGCCGATGATGGTGTAATGCCTCAGACAATAGAAGCTATCAACCATGCTAAGGCTGCAGAAGTTGAAATTATCGTAGCAGTAAACAAGATTGATAAGCCAAATGCAAATATTGACAGAGTTAAACAGGAAATGACAGAACATGGTCTTATTGCTACAGACTGGGGCGGACAGACAGAGTTCGTACCTGTTTCAGCTAAGACAGGAGAAGGTATTGATACTCTTCTTGAAACAGTACTTCTTACAGCTGAGATTCTTGAGCTCAAGGCTAATCCTAACAGACAGGCAAGAGGTCTTGTACTTGAGGCTAAGCTTGATAAGGGACGTGGTCCTGTTGCAAATATCCTTATTCAGAAGGGTACACTTCATGTTGGTGATTTCATTTCAGCAGGAGCAAGCTCAGGTAAGGTAAGAGCCATGGTTGATGATAAGGGCAGACGACTTAAGGAAGCTCTTCCATCACAGCCTGTTGAGATCCTTGGACTTTCAGATGTTCCAAATGCAGGTGAAGTTCTTGTAGGACATGAAAGTGATAAGGAAGCTAAGCAGTATGCTAATACATATCTGCAGCAGCACAAGAAAGATCTTATTGAAGAAACTAAGGCTAAGATGTCTCTTGATGATCTTTATTCCAAGATTGAGGAAGGTAAGCTTCAGGATCTTGAAATCATCATCAAGGCAGACGTTCAGGGTAGTGCAGAAGCTCTTAAACAGAGTCTTATGAAGCTTTCAAATGATGAAGTTGTAGTTAAGGTTATTCACTGTGGTGTTGGTGCCATCAATGAATCCGATGTTACACTTGCCTCAGCTTCTAATGCTATCATCATCGGCTTTGATGTAAGACCTGATGCTACAGCTAAGAGTATTGCTGAACGTGAAGGCGTTGAAATTAAGCTTTACAAGGTTATTTACCAGGCTATTGAAGATGTAGATGCAGCCATGAAGGGTATGCTTGCTCCTGTATATGAGGAAAAAGTTATCGGACATGCTGAGATTCGTCAGATCTTCAAGGCTTCAAAGGTTGGTAATATCGCCGGTGCAATGGTACTTGATGGAATGATCCAGAAGGATTGTAAGGTTAGAGTATCAAGAGAAGGCGAGCAGATCTTTGAAGGTGATCTTGCTTCTCTTAAGAGATTTAAGGATGATGTCAAGGAAGTTAAGGAAGGCTATGAATGTGGTCTTGTATTTGACGGATTTGATCAGATTCATGAGCTTGATCAGGTTGAAGCTTATATCATGGTAGAAGTACCAAGAGAATAATGGTTACAGTAGACAGTAACAGAATATTTATAAACAACTTAAATAATATGTAAAATCCTCTTTAGGGACAGCTTTGTTTTATGCTTTTTAGATGGTTTGTGCAGCTGCCAGAGCAGTGGCTTATAACCCTAAAGAGCATAATCCCTTAGGAGGATTTGTTATTATATCAGGCTTTTTGCATTGACAATAAGTGGAGAAAATAATGAGAAAAAATAGTATAAAAAACATTCGTATTAATGGCGAAGTTATGAAAGTTATTTCACAGGCTATTCGTTTTAGTAAGGACCCAAGAATCAGCCCAATGACATCTGTAATGGATGTTGAAGTTGCACCGGATCTTAAAACCTGTAAGGTTTGGATTACTGTTATGGGTGATGATGAAGACAGAGCCCGTACTATGGAAGGCCTTAAAAGCGCTGCAGGCTATATCAGATCAACTGTGGCAAAGGAACTTAATATGAGATATACTCCGGAACTTAGATTTATTCTGGATGATTCAATTGAGTATGCCATCAATATGTCTAAGAAAATTGATGAGGTAGCAGCTGCTGATGCTAAAGCAAGAGAAGCCAGAGGAGAAAGTGAAGATGAAACACAAGCTTTTGAACCTGACGAATTAGACGATGAAGAATAAAGGATTTATATGCCAAATACATATAATGGATTAATTAATATTTATAAAGAAGCAGGATATACTTCTAATGATGTTGTAGCAAGACTTAGAGGAATACTTCACCAGAAAAAGATAGGGCATACGGGAACACTGGATCCCGATGCCGTTGGAGTTTTGGTGGTATGTCTTGGAAATGGTACCAAGATGTGTGATATGCTGACAGATCATGATAAAGAATATATTGCTGTATGTAAGCTGGGAGTAGAAACAGATACTCAGGATCTGTCTGGAAATGTTGTAGGTAGCCTCGAGGTTAATGTTTCAAGACAGGAATTACATGAGGCCGTTAAGGCTTTTGTTGGTGAATATGACCAGATACCTCCTATGTATTCAGCTATTAAGATAGGCGGAAAAAGACTTTATGAACTGGCACGAGAAGGCAAAACTGTTGAGAGAAAGGCCAGAAGAATAAATATCGAAGCCATTTCCATTCTTGATGATTCAAGGCTTGAGGATGAAGGCCTTTTTACCATGGAGGTTAAATGCTCCAAGGGTACCTATATCAGAACTCTTTGTCATGATATAGGTCAAAGACTTGGATGCGGCGCTGCTATGGCCCATCTTACAAGAACTGCTGTGGGAAGCTTTCACTTAGAGGATGCAGTGACTCTTGACCGTGTTGAAGAACTAAGAGATCAGGGACTTTTGGATGAAGTAATCAAATCTACAGAGGTCCTTTTTAAAGATATGGATTATGTACATATTAAAGAAGCCTTTCTTCCAAAGCTTAGAAACGGCAATCCTTTTAAATTCACCGATATTGTGGATGAGCACCTTCCTGATGAGCAGGATGTTGTGGAAAAGGATGCGGAATATCCTGATAAAACCCGTATAAGAGTATATGGCTTGGATAATGTTTTTTACGGAATTTATTATTATGATGCCCGCACAAAAATGTTTAAGGTTGAAAAATTTTTCTATGAATCAAATTGATTCATATTACGACTGGAAATATACTGGATATTATGGAAATAATTACAAATCTTGACGAATTTAATATAGAGGGTAGAACTGCCCTGGCACTGGGAAAATTTGATGGTATCCATAGAGGACATCAGAAGATAATTGCAGAGCTGGCAAAAAAGAGAAAAGAAGGCTTAAAAACTGTGATTTTTACCTTTGATCCTTCTCCTGCCACTTTATTTTCCGGAAAGCAGATACCGGAATTATCTACAAAGGAAGAGAAAAGACGTTATTTTGAAAAAACAGAGCTTATAGATTATCTTGTGGAATTCCCGCTTACCTTTGAAAGTGCTGCCATAGAACCTGATATATTTATAAAAGACATTCTGGTTGACAAACTTCATGTTGCCTTTATTGCCGCAGGTACAGATGTTTCCTTTGGAAATAAAGGAAAGGGAGATTATAAGCTGCTGGAGGAAAAGAGCCTTGAATACGGCTATGAGACAGATATTGTCGATAAGGTACAGTACAAGGACGGAAGAATTATAAGCTCTACCTATGTCAGGGAAGCTATAGCCATGGGACACATGGAAAAGGCAGAAAAGCTCCTTGGAACACCGTATTCTGTCAGTGGGATAATACAACATGGAAGAAGCCTTGGACATACTATCGGGGTTCCTACAGTTAATATTATACCTGAAAGTGGAAAACTCCTTCCGCCAAATGGAGTATATTATTCCTATGTTATTCTGGAAAGTAAAACCTATAAAGGAATGACAAATATAGGATTTAAACCTACGGTTTCCGATGAGCCTCAAATGGGTGTTGAAACCTATATATATGACTTTGATTCTGATATATACGGCAAATTTATAGAAGTGGAACTATTATCTTACCGGCGTCCGGAAATGCATTTTGAAAGTGTTGAAGCTTTGACAAAACAGATGCAGGAGGATATTGCTGCCGGAAAGATATACTTTACAGACGAGCGATGATGTGATAAAGTAATTTAAGTTATCGGAAGTGCTGATACTTGGGAATTGGAAACTCCAACCATTCCTGTGTATACGGCGAATTGATAAAAAGGAGAAAAGATATGATAAGCAAGGAAAAGAAAACAGAGATCATTAACAAGTTTGCAAGAACAGCTGGCGATACAGGTTCACCAGAGGTACAGGTAGCAGTTCTTACAGAGAGAATCAAGGAGCTTAACGAGCACCTTCAGTCAAATCCTAAGGATCACCACTCAAGAAGAGGTCTTCTTAAGATGGTAGGTCAGAGACGTGCTCTTCTTGCATACCTTAAAGAGAAGGATATCGAGAGATATCGTAAGCTTATTGCTGATCTTGGTCTTAGAAAATAATTTTTTTCGACTTGAAATCAGAGACGGTTGGGGCTATTTGCTCCACCGTCTTTTTTCATATTCATAATTAATTTTTTGTTTAGATAATAATAGTGTCATTATTGAAGGTTTAGTGATATACTTATTTAGGATTGCGTTTTAATTTAGGTGACTTTACGCAATATATGATTACAGGTAACTATTTTTAATTAATATAAAGAAGAAGCTAAAGAAACTGCACACGCCCCGGCAATACTGATTATGAACGTTGTTTGGATAGTAGCATGAAGGTTCATGCGGATAGTTACACAATGTGGTAGATGACGGTGAGCGGATGAGCAGAAAAGGAGAAAAAATGTATAAGACTTACACAATGGAACTTGCAGGACGTACACTGCGCGTAGATATCGGAAGAGTAGGTAAGCAGGCTAATGGTTGTGCCTTCATGATGTACGGTGACACAACTGTTTTATCAACAGCAACTGCTTCTGCTAAGCCAAGAGAAGGAATTGATTTCTTCCCACTTAGCGTAGAATACAGTGAGAAAATGTACGCTGTAGGCAAATTCCCGGGCGGATTTAATAAGAGAGAGGGAAAGCCTTCAGAGAATGCAATCCTGACAAGCCGTGTTATTGATAGACCTATGCGTCCTTTATTCCCAAAGGATTATAGAAATGATGTAACACTTGAGAACATGGTTATGGCTGTAGATACAGAGTGCAGACCTGAGCTTGTTGCAATGCTTGGTTCTTCAATCGCTGTTTCAATTTCAGACATCCCATTTGATGGCCCATGTTCAATGACTCAGATTGGTATGAAGGATGGTGAATTTGTAGTTAACCCTTCACAGGAAATCTGGGATACAGGTGATATGAGACTTACAGTAGCTTCAGTTGGTCAGAAAGTTATCATGATCGAAGCTGGATGTAATGAAATCCCTGAAGAAAAGATGAAGGAAGCTATTTACCTTGCACATGATGTAAACCTTAAGGTTATCGAGTTCATTAAAGGTATTGTTGCTGAGGTTGGTAAGCCAAAGCATGAATATGTAAGCTGTGCTGTTCCTGAAGAGCTCTTTGCAGCTATGAAGGAAGAAGTTCCACAGGAAGAAATGGAAGCAGCTGTATTTACAGATGAGAAGCAGGTTCGTGAAGAGAACATTGCTAAGATTACTGAGAGACTTGAAGCAAAGTTTGCTGAGAACGAAGAGTGGCTTGCTATTCTTCCTGAAGCAATTTATCAGTATGAGAAAAAGACAGTTCGTAAGATGATCTTAAAGGATCACAAGAGACCAGATGGTCGTGATATCAAGCAGATCAGACCTCTTTCAGCTGAGGTTGATATCGTACCTAGAGTACATGGTTCAGCTATGTTTACTCGTGGACAGACACAGATCTGTGATGTTGTAACACTTGCTCCACTTTCTGAGATGCAGAAGGTAGAGGGATTAGATGCATTTGCACCTGATAAGAGATATGTACACCAGTACAACTTCCCTGCATATTCTGTAGGTGAAACAAAGGTTTCAAGAGGACCTGGACGTAGAGAAATTGGACATGGAGCTCTTGCAGAGAGAGCACTTCTTCCTGTACTTCCTTCTACAGAAGAGTTCCCATATGCAATCCGTGCTGTATCAGAAACATTTGAGTCAAACGGATCAACATCTATGGCTTCAACATGTGCATCTTGTATGTCACTTATGGCTGCAGGTGTACCAATTAAGAAGATGGTTGCAGGTATCAGCTGTGGTCTTGTAACAGGCGATACAGATGATGACTTTATCGTTCTTACAGATATCCAGGGTCTTGAAGACTTCTTTGGAGATATGGACTTTAAGGTAACAGGTACAAAAGAAGGTATTACAGCAATCCAGATGGATATTAAGATTCATGGTCTTACAAAGCCTATCGTTGAGACAGCAATTGCACAGTGCCGTGAAGCAAGATTCTTCATCATGGATGAGTGCATGAGCAAGGCTATTGCAGCTCCTCGTACAGAAGTTAGCAAATATGCACCTAAGATTGTTTCTCTTGAAATCAATCCTGAAAAGATTGGTGATGTTGTTGGTCAGCGTGGAAAGACAATCAACGAGATTATTGCTCGTACAGGCGTTAAGATTGATATTACAGATGATGGTAAGGTATCAGTTTGCGGCGAAGATAAGGATAAGATCCAGGAAGCAATTGATATGATCAATATCATCGTTTCTGATTTCGAAAAAGGCCAGATCTTCAAGGGCAAGGTTGTAAGCATTAAGGACTTTGGTGCTTTCGTTGAATTTGCTCCTGGTAAGGAAGGTATGGTTCATATTTCAAAGATATCTAAGGAGAGAATTGATCATGTAGAAGATGTACTTACACTTGGTGATCAGGTAACAGTTGTTTGCCTTGGTAAGGACAAGATGGGCCGTATCAGCTTCTCAATGAAGGATGTTGCTCAGAACTAATCTATAATTATAGTAAAGCCTGTTGATTACTGATATAGTATTCAACAGGCTTTTTTATGATATAGGAAATTTCTCCGAAATTCCTATATCATAAAAAACGCTCCGCTATGGATGCGCACTCGCGCGATAGGAATATGTTGCATAAATGCAACCGCGCTCGGCGCGAGAATGTCGCAAGCGACATTCTTTTT
>JAILBM010000318.1 GCA_024680925.1 Butyrivibrio sp. | reverse complement strand
ACTCTGAGCAAAACAGTTACTAATGACATTATAACTATAAGTAAGATAGAATGAAACATCACTGTCTTTTAAACCTCCTCTCAAAATAGGGAAGAGACAAAATGGCTGTAATAAGTACCATTGCAGGAATCAGAAAGTTCTCCCTGCCAAATACAAAAAGACAGATTCCGGTAATTATAAGGCCTGTAAGTGCTGCCCTGTGCTCTTTGACCGATAACCACTGTTCCACAAAAACAGTTACAAATAATGCCGTCATTGAAAACTCAATTCCCGAAGAATTAAAGTCAAGAATCTGACCTAAAAATGCGCCAAGAGCAGTCCCGCTAACCCAATAAGACTGATTGAATAGGGATACCAAAAAGCAATAAAGCTCAGTATCCTTCTCCTCCTTAGGATAATCCTTTGAGTCACATAACAAAGAATAAGTCTCATCTGTTAAAGCAAAAATCAAATAAGGCTTAAACTTCTTCATTTTCCTGTATTTTCCTATCATGGAAATTCCATAAAACAGATGTCTTGCATTAACCATAAGTGTCATAAATGCTGTATGAACAGGGGAAGCAAAGCCTGCAAGAAGCTCTGCACCCACATATTGCATAGAACCTGCATATATAAAAATGCTGCAGCAAATCGCCCAAATGGGCTCATAACCTCTATCATCCATTAAAATGCCAAATCCCATTCCAAGAACCACATAAGCCGCCATTACAGGAAGGCTTTTAATAAATGCTTTTTTAATCAGATTTTTTTTACTCATCTATAAACCATTATTCTACTGTATTTTCAAGAACTCCTATATTTTCAATTTCACAGGTAACTACATCACCACTCTTTAAATATTTTGGTGGTTTCATTCCAAGTCCTACACCACCCGGTGTACCTGTAGCTATAACAGTGGCAGCCTTTAATGTTATACCTTGAGAAAGCTCTTCTATAGCATTTAAAACAGGCTGAATCATAAATTCTGTATTACTGTTCTGACGAAGCTCACCATTTATTTTACAGGTAATGTTAAGCTTTTGTACATCACTTATTTCATCAGCAGTAACGATGCAAGGTCCCATAATTGTATATCCGTCAAGACTTTTTCCCATATACCACTGTTTATGCTTGAACTGCAGATTTCTTGCACTTACATCATTAATTACCGTATAACCGAATATACAACTATTTCCATCTGACACCTTGTAATTTTTTACTGTTTTTCCAAGAATAACTCCCAGCTCCACCTCATAATCAAGGCTGTCTACAAAGTCATAATCAGGAATCTTGTCGCCACAGCCGCTTACAAAGCTAGCTCTTTTGGAAAAATAAACAGTGGCTTCCTTATTCTGAAAATCTGCAACATCAACTGTTTCCTTAATATGTTCATCATAGTTGACACCCAGGCATAATACATCCTGCCTTGGTGTTTCTATAGGTGCGCAGATTTTTACTTCATCTACTCTAAAACCAAGCCCATGATTTTTCTTTACAGATGCAAATTCTCTTAATGTATCCAGCTCCTTATCTGAAGCTTTTTCTATAAGCTCATTCATATCACCATAATTTAATCCTGCTAAAGAAACCGGATAAAGCCTTTTATCGCTAACACCCTGCACAGCTACTAATTTCTTATTATCTTTTTCAATTGTATATAGTTTCATATCAATTTTTCTCCTAAATATATTTTTTAATGTCCGCCCTAAAAATCTCCGCTATTGATAAACAATAACGGAGATTTTTATGTCAAAACCATTTATTTATTTTCGAATTGAAATTCAAAAATATGATCAGCCAAGAGAACCCTTTGTACTTAGTACATCACTAATTCTGTCATCATATCCGGTAGCCATATCCAGTGCTTTGGCAAAGGCCTTAAACATAGCTTCTATCTTATGATGTTCATTAAATCCTGTTATTATTCGAAGGTGCAGATTCATAGCTGCAGAGTATGATACCGCATAAAAGAATTCATGTACAAGCTGGGTATCAAACTCACCTACCATAGGTGAATTAAATTCAGCATCCATAACAAAATATGGTCTTCCACATAAATCTACAGCAGAAAGAGCAAGAGTTTCATCCATAGGAAGAATCATATATCCGTAGCGTTTAATTCCCTTTTTATCACCGATAGCCTGTGCAATTGC
>JAILBM010000359.1 GCA_024680925.1 Butyrivibrio sp. | reverse complement strand
TTTAGAAAAGTGACAGGACTTACTCCTACTGAATTCAGAAAAAAACAAAGATAATCATTCTCCCTTAGGAGTACTAACCGACTTTCCTGGGACTAGTTCTCCCTCAACAGTTATCTGTTCAATAAGAGCTGACCTTGGATTGGTTATAAGGTCAATCAGCCTTGCACCAGCAATATTACCAATACTTTCAGTGTCTTGTGCTATTGTTGTAAGCTCAGGACTTATTCTGCTGGCAATTGATATGCCATCATATCCAGCAACTGATACATCTTCAGGTACTCTTAGTCCCATATCTCTTATTGCATTTATTCCGCCAATAGCTGCAAGATCATCTGGATACAATATGCATGTTGGCGGATTTTTTAGTGTAAGTAATTCTTTAGTTATCTTATATGCACTATCAGTATCTCTATATGGAGCCTCTCTTACATACTCATCTGGAACATCGATGCATAAAGTCTCAGCAGTTCTGTAAAAGCTTGAAACCCTGTTCTGCGTAACTGCAGAATCTGTTCCGTGTATATAGGCCACTTTACGATGTCCCTGTTTATAGCAGTAAGTAAATAAATCCTCCATGCCTTTAACATTATCTGACAACACTGCGATACGATTATTAAATATGTGGTCAATTGTGACAATAGGTATATTACTCCTTATTAGCTCTTCGACCTGAGGGTCCGTAAAATCAACACAGGCAATAATAACGCCATCAAAACCTCTGTATCTTGAATGTGCAAGATAAGACATCTCATTATTTGCACTTATAAAAGTTATATCAAAACCATTTTTCTCAACCTTGCGCTTAAAGCCGTCAAGTACATGAGAAAAATAGTCGTGTGTCAGTCCATTTCTTGATTCATCAACAAATAACACGCCAATATTATTTGTTCTATTTGTTTTAAGTGCTTTTGCAGCCGAATTAGGAAAATAGCCTAATTTCTCTGCAACATCCTTAATATGATCTTTCGTTTCTTTTCCAATATCGCTCTGATCATTCAAGGCTTTACTGACTGTCGCGATTGAAACCTCACAGGCAGCAGCTATATCCTTCATTGAAACTGTTTTTTTTGCCATAATAAAACCCCTAATATTTCTTAAACATAACCCATAATAATATCTTAAACGTTTTCGTACAATGCAAATAAAAAACACATGGTCAAACCATGTGTCATCCTTGATATAGCCCCGAAATGCCGGTTCCTGCTCTTTGACTCCTAGCTAACGCCAGGTGGGTTACCGCAACCAATTCAGTTGTCTTCCTCTCCCATAGCTTGTCTGTATAAAATACAGGGCCGAAGGCGTGACATTTGAAATGGTGATATAAGAGTCCCGTTTAAAGTAACTGTAGGTTCAAAATAAACAGGAATTATCGAACATTTCAGGATTGATGCTATCTCGCATCTCTTGTATTTATTATATCTGAAAACAGCTATTTATCAAGGCTATATTTCTTAAAGTAAAATTAATTTACTATTAAATACTCTTATGACACTATATCCACTTTTGCATTTTTTCTTTAAATTCATCCAAAGGTATCGGCTTTGAATAATAATATCCCTGTAAACTTGTAACATTGAAATTGCTACTAATAAAGTCTGCAATTTCCTTATTTTCAATACCTTCAACACATACGTGAGCGCCTATACATCTTGCACAGTCTGTAATGGCTTTAAGCAGAATTCTTTTAGGTTCTTCATTCTCAATGTTATCAATAAATGTCTTATCAATTTTTACCTGATTCGTAGGAAGATCAAATAACAAATTTATTGCCGAATATCCTGTACCAAAGTCATCAATAGCTGTTTGAATTCCAAGTTTTTCTATATATTCCATTCTTTTTTTTAAAAGCTTTTTATCCAGTAACCTACACCTTTCGGTTAATTCAAGCCTGATATTACGAGGATTTACTCCAGATTCTTCAACACATTTTAAAAGCTGTTCCTCAAAGTCATCTCTTTCAAGTTGCGGATAAGCAAGATTTATATTAACAATGAAATCAGGTATGACCTTTATTATATCTTTAACATCTTCTAAAGCCTTCCTAAATATCCAGGTTCCTAGGCTATAGAAATTAGGATCTTTTTCCAGCCACCCTATAAACGAATCAGGATAAACTTCTCCAAAATCTTCTCCATACCATCGAAGAAGTGCTTCCATTGATATAAGTTTACCGGTTTTTTTACTTATAATCGGCTGATATACCAGATAGAATCCTCTGCATCCATCCATTACTGATTCACGTATTTCATTATATACAGATAGCTTCTTCTGATTTTCAACAAGTCTTGTATGATTAAAAACATTAAGTTGCTCAGACCCGGAATTTTCCTTTGCACCAGACAATGCATATAAAGCACTTGTATAAACAGTATTAGGATCAATACCTGGCTCATCAGTATATACAGCACCGCCATATATATCTATTAATATTTTTTTATCTTCAATATATATACCCTTTGATATCTGGTCCTTAATATGATTAAATTCTTTTATTCCATAGGTTTCAATCGCCTTATCTTCGGGCTCAAATGATTTTAAAATTGCAAACTTTGTTCCTTCAAGCCTAAATACATTGCCACCATTTTTATATAATAGTGCAATATCTGCAACTGCTCTAAGAACTCTGTTTCCTGTTATGTATCCATATTTATTATTTACAGAAGTAAAATCCCTGATACTAAAAAGCATAAGGTAATAATGCTTTTTTGTAATTTCAAATTCTTCCATAGATTCCATCATCTGCTTAACAGTATAAAGTCCCGTAGTAGGCTCAATAAGATCATTTTTCTCGTAATTAATTACTGTACCGGCATAAAATTCAGGATTGCCGCACTTATCTCTTCTATATTTCGAGTAAGTTGCTACAGTTGAATATTCACCCTTTGCATTTTTTATTCTATATGCATAATTAAGCTCATTGACTTCTCCCTTCAACATTCTCTGAGCTGCATTAATATAACCATCGCGGTCATCAGGGTGAATAAGACTTATATACAAGCTAAGAGCCTCATCATTG